>CAYUWE010000253.1:0-2194 GCA_964448255.1 uncultured bacterium
ATCCTCTGGCTGAATAAGCCGTGCTGGTTCGAGTCCAGTTCCGAGCAAAAATTCATTTTCAATCTTTATTGATTTTAGTGGAAAATATTAGTGGTTTGAATCAAGGAGAATTATTTTTCTTTGATAATATATTAAATTTATGAAAGCATATTCATCTAAAATTAACAAGGATTGTTACATGAAATTTATTTACATTCCGCCAATTTATTTGCTATCTCGAATGTATTTTTTTTATCTGAAATTGAAATCTTCCAAAGCAAAGCTATCATTCCGAGTTAATCCTAACGGCATGTTAAATGTTTTTACTGCAATTAAAAAACATATGTTTTCACCATTGAGAACAGGTTTTGTAGACCTTGTAAAGCAATTAATAGCTGCATATTTTGTAAAACCAGGGGATATGGTAATTGATGTGGGTGCGCATATCGGTTGGTATTCATCTTATTATTCAGATCTTGTAGGAGAAAAAGGAAAAGTTCATTCTTTTGAAGCTAACCCATTAATTTTTCAAATATTAAGTAAAAGATTGTCAAACCGTAGTAATATTTTCTGCCAGAACCATGCTATTTCAAAAGAATCAAATAAGCATGTTAAAATGAGGCTCTATCCTGATGATATTACGCAACAATGCGCATCAATAGAACCTATAGTAATGAATACGCAAAAAATGCAAAATAATACAGAATTGATTACTGTCACTACAAAAAATTTGAATGATTTAATTAATGATAATTCAAGTGTTTGTAGCTTGATTAAAATTGATGTTGAGGGACATGAACACGCAGTTATTGATGGTGCTAAAGAATTAATTGAAAAAGATAATCCTATTATCATTTATGAATATGGGTATGTTGTTGGAGAGTTTGTTCCTACCACAATTGGACAATTAAAAAAGCATAATTATTTGTCTTATGATTGTA
Organism: uncultured bacterium; assembly: GCA_964448255.1. Taxonomy (GTDB): domain Bacteria; phylum Chlamydiota; class Chlamydiia; order Chlamydiales; family SM23-39; genus CAYUWE01. The sequence goes on from CAYUWE010000253.1 coordinate 921, forward strand.
AAACTTTTAAACAAGTAGATGAGGGATATAATGTTCCATTAACGGATCTTGTAGCTATACCCAAAGAAAAACAAAAGGAATTTGAAGCTTTTATCTCTTTATTTGCTAAAAAATAGTAAAGCTTTCCTTAAGAGATAACATTATTTCATTTAAATTATTTTAGTGGCACACTTAAGTCTGTATAAAACAAACGCAAATATTTTTATGAAGAATTTGAATATTAGAAAACCCACTCTAGCAGGTGTTGAGGGGTTAGTAAAATTAATAGATCAGCTTGGATATTCGATTGGTGATGATGAAATGAAACGCAATTTATTTAAGTATTTATCCTTAAAAAATCAAGATGTATGGATAGCAGAAATTGATGAAAAAATTGTTGGATGCATAGCTGTTGCTATTACAAATTATTTTCATAGTGAAAGCTCTTTTTTACGTATTATTATGATGGTTGTTGATAAAAAATATCGAAGAAAAGGTATTGGATCGAAATTAATGAAAACGATGGAAGGATACGCTATAGATATGCACTCATCGCATATTGAAGTGTCTAGTGGGATACATAGAAAAGAGATGGGCTTTCATGAATTTTACAAGCATTTAGGATATATCGATTTAAATAAGCATAAAAAATATTTTGGGAAGAAATTGTAATGAATCCTTTATGGACTCATTACATTTTCTAAAATATTTAATGGAAGTGGCCCATTTTTTAAAATATCATTATGGAAAATTCTGATATCAAAATCGTCTTTTAGTTTTTCTTTTAATTTTTCTCTTAATTCTAAGATTTTTAGCATTCCAATTTTATAGCTACATGCTTGTCCTGGGAAAACTATATATCTTTCTACTTCTGAGATGATTTCCCATTCAGAAAGCCCTGTATTTTCCTTCATGTAGTTAATAGCTTCTTCTCTAGTCCAACGTTTATAATGAATTCCCGTATCTACGACTAATCTACAAGCTCTTAAAAGCTCCATTTGAAGCCTTCCTAAGTTGTCATAGGGGTTTTTGGTAAATTTATATTCATGAGCTAATAATTCGGAATATAAAGCCCATCCTTCTAAATATGCATTGAAAAATGGCATTTTCCTGATTATAGGAAGATTGTCTATTTCTTTTGCGATAGATATTTGAAAATGGTGTCCTGGTATCCCTTCATGAAATGCAGTAGTAGTAATTAAAAATTTTGCTAAGTTCTTACGATTATATGTATTGAGAAAGAAAATGCCAGGTCGATTGCCTTCCATTGGAGATGGTGAATAATATGCTACAGG
>CAYUWE010000254.1:0-2191 GCA_964448255.1 uncultured bacterium
TCCTATCATTTCTATTTGCTAAAAGTTGTAATCTTTTCATTTCTGTTACATCTCTTAGTAGAATAATAATCCCTCTATATTGAGCTTGTGTTGTGTTAACGTAAGATGCGGATATTTCTATATCTTTATTTTTATTATTAGAAATCATAGTGATATAATTTAGATTTATTGAAAGGCCAAAATTAAGCGCATTTTTCATGGAAAATCCAAAGAAATCATCTGAAAAAAAATTAAAAAAGCTTTTAAATAATATTTTTTCTTCAGGAAGTGATAATATATCTTCTGCAGCTTTGTTATATGTTGTTATAATACCTTCATTGTCTATGAATAAAATACCCTGAGAGATATTTTTCAAAATATTGTGTAGGTAATTAGAGATAGTATTAAGTTCAATTACTTTATCTCTATATTCTAAGTTTTTATTTTCTAATTCTGTATTTACAGTTTCAAAGCGCTCTTGTAGACGTTGATAAGCAGTATGTAGATGTTTAGTTTCTTTAGAAAAAAGAGCAAAAGCTTTTGCTAGATGCTTCATCCCTTCATCTGTAGTTTTACTATTTAATACGGCTTGGGCAGCTTGTTGTAATTGATTGATTAATGAATCTGTCATTTTATTCGAAAATCTATATATTCTTTTTTATCCACCTATTGCGGACTATATGAAATTCTGTAATTATAGGGAACTATTCTAGGAAAAAAGCTTATGCTACGAAGTATTATTTGTATTTTTCTATTAGCTTCATGCTCGGGATTTGAAAAATCTGAGTATGACAAGGTAAGAAGAGAAAATAGCCATGGCGAATATATTTATAGAAAAAGTGATAGCAATGTATTTTCTATAGAAGAGCCATCTTTAAGGAAAAGAGATCCTTATCCATGGGAAGATAGTATATCTTCTAATTTAGCTAAAATCACTAAAGATCATTTTCGCTGCAGAGGTAGTTACTCTAACCCTCCAATTTTAGAAGAAGATAAATCCAATGAGGTGCATTCTTTTACAGATTGTGAAGGATCATCTAAACATAGCCTTTCCATTATCCATGGTAAAGAAGGGGTTTATCCTGTACTTATAGACCTTCTTAACTACTTACAAAATAAGTTAAAAAGGAAAGTTATTATTACATGTGGATATCGTTGTCCCATACATAATACATATGTAGATCGTTCAAAAGAAAATAGAATATCGAAACATATGATAGGGGCAGAAGTAGATTTCTATGTGCAGAATATGGAGGATAAGCCACAAGAAGTTATTGAATACATTTTTCAATTCTACAAAGAAAGACCGGGGTATAGAGGAGAGAAGCAATTTGAAGAATTTCTAAGATACGATAAGGATGACACCAATGTATCTACTCTGCCTTGGTATAACAAAGAGATCTTTATAAAGCTTTTTAAAAGTAATGAAGGAAGAGATTTAGACAATAGACATCCTTATCCTTACATAAGTATTCAGGTGAAATACGATAGGGATTTAAAGGAAAATGTATTTTATACATGGGAAAGAGCAAGGCAAGGATATCACCGCTTTTAAAATAATCTATTTTGTGGCAATCTATTGAATCAATTTTATTGTGCCGATGTGGCGGAATTGGTAGACGCGGCAGATTCAAAATCTGCTCTTAGCAATAGGGTGCTGGTTCGAGTCCAGTCATCGGCATAATTTATCTTATACAGCAGCTTCATTTTCAGACAATCTAGGTTTACTTGATGGTTTAGTAATTTTGTTGAATTTTTTACCAAGAGAATTTATTGATATTAGCCATATTGGAAGAATTATTGTTAATATAACTGCTATTATGGGGGAGCAAGCAATAGGTGTTGAAAAGAACATCAAAAGGATTTGAAGGGCAAAAGAACCACCAGATTTCCCTAATCTAGAACCTATACCATCAATTGCGGATTTTCCTTTCAACCTACTTTCTGGGGTAAGAGGGATAAATGCCATCTCTTTTGTATCATCAAAAACGGTATATTTAGATGCTCTTGTAATTACATTCTGAAGCGATCCAAAAAATACTGTTAGAGCAAGTGGAGTCATTCCAAGTAGTGTTGTAGCATGACTAATTTGTGGTGTTAATTGTCTTAAGAACAGAAAATAAAAGAAACACACTCCTGTTACAAGTATTGCACAAGGCGTTATTAATGCAGCAAACTTCCAACCACAACGCCTTATTATATTCCCTGAGAT
>CAYUWE010000255.1:0-2188 GCA_964448255.1 uncultured bacterium
TTATTTTTCTTATTAAAAAAATCTGCTTTATCAGATAGCGAATGATCCACAATATCTCCTTTCTTTTTCTTATAAAGAAGTTTTGAGAAAGATCAAACAAAAATTACTTTTAAAATATAAAACATGACGATACTTATAAAGATACATACAGGAATAGTTATAACCCATGAAAGTGCAATATCTTTTACCATTCTTAGATTGATAGCACTAATACCTCTTGCAAGACCGACGCCTAATATTGCTCCAACTAATGCATGTGTTGTGGAAATAGGCATACCTAGCTTTGATGCAAGTAAGATGGTTATCGCAGCAGCAAATTCTGCAGAAAATCCTCTAGTTGGGGTGAGTTCTGTTATTTTCTTTCCTATTGTTTCTATCACTCTCCATCCCCATGTTGCAAGACCAATTACTATACCACCACCACCGAGTAGAAGTATCCATGGAGGTATTAGGGCAAATTGGGAAATACTATGTGATTTTAAAGAATTATATACTGCTGCTACAGGGCCAATAGCATTAGCTACATCATTAGCTCCGTGAGCAAAGGCTACTAAAGAAGCGCTCATTACTTGAAGATAGACAAAAGCTTTTTCTATTTTTAAATAATCTGATGAGAGATGTGAAAATTCACTTTCTTCTTTTACTGTTTTAGAAAGCGAAGAAATATCTTTTAGTATTTTTAATGTTTTTTCATGGGTATCACCAGAGGAGATATGATTTATTCGCTGCAGGTGTTTTGCTGCTTTTTGAAGGCCAATTACATGTAATGGATGTGGAGATAACTTTGTCCTACAAGAAGTAGCTGTAATTTTTTTTGATAATAAAAATGTGATTATTGAAGCGATAATTCCAACAAATACCGAGATTATTAATGATAGGGGAAAAGATAAATTTAAATGTAATCTTTTCATTCCTTCAAAGATCAAACAAATTGTAAAAATGCTAAATACAAAAAATACAAAAATAGGCATTAATTTCTTTGTTGCTTCTACTGGCACTAGAGCATATAGAATTTTATGCTGAATTATCCTAAATATACAATACGCTATAACTCCACTAAAAAGAGGGGATATCACCCAGCTTAATGCAATAGATAGAATCTTCATCCAATTTATTGCATGCATTCCCCCAATAATTAATCCGAACCCTGCAATAGCGCCTACTATTGCATGAGTGGTAGATACAGGAAGACGTAAAAATGAAGCTAGATTAAGCCATATTCCTGTAGCTAATAGTGAGCCTATCATTCCTAATACAAAAATCATTGGATCTAAGTGAAATACTTGAGGCTTTACAATACCTTGTTGGATAGTTTCAGAAACGTTAGACCCTAATAAAAATGCCCCTGCAAATTCTAATATAGCTGCTAATATAACTGCTTGTTTTAAGCTAAGAGCTTTTGAGCCTACTGAAGTGCCCATAGCATTAGAAACATCGTTTGCTCCGATATTCCATGCCATATAAAGGCCAACAATTAAAACAAGAATTTGTAAAATTAAATCTGTGTTCATTTAACTTCAAGGATCATACGTATACGGTTAGCTAATTTTTCAGATAAATTTGATATTGCTCCTACTTCTTTAATTAATGTAACCCACAGGTGAAATGTGGTAAAATCTGGGCATGATACATCGTTATATAATCTATGCATAAGGTGATATTGCAAATTGTCTAATTCATGTTCTCTTTTTGCTAATTCTTCAATCATTTCTTTTACTTTTTCTGCTTCTATTCCACCAAAAGAAGTTTCTAATAATGAATCGAATTCTTGTATTACATTTCTTGTTAAAAAAAATGTTTCAACATTTTTCCTAAAGAATGTTTCGAATTCCTCTTTCATTTCATCATAATTATCTAAAGCTTTTAATGTAGCTACAACGCTGATATCTTCAGCTATATCGGCAAAGGAATCTTGCATGGAAAGTATTTCTAATAATGTTGTTCTATCAATAGGCATAAACAGTGTTGATGGAAGGTGATTGCGTATATCATTCTTTGCTAAATCAGCTTCATGTTCTAAAGAAGAAATAATTTTTGATAATTCTAGTACTTTATTCACGTCTTTTAGTGCCAAAGCTTCTAAAAGAAACGGCAATTTCTCCATGCATTTTGATACTTTATCTAAATGTATTTGCAAAGGTGCAAAAGGAGATTTGCCAAAGATTTTTGCTATTGTAAGCATTGCATT
>CAYUWE010000256.1:0-2182 GCA_964448255.1 uncultured bacterium
ATTTAAGTATGAACAAGCAAGGATGTTAATAGATAAATTTTTTGATTTTAGCAGATTTAATAATAATTAAAAATAAAATATATGAAACAACCAAAAACAATTAAAATTGATAACGTGGAATATATTAAAAAAGATAAAATTAATTATGCAGACACATTATATGGATTAACATATTGCATAATTAGAACCTATTCAGCAGGAGTATTCGCTGGATATATAGATAGAGATAGAGAAAACAAAAAAGAAGGAACAATTAAAAAAGCCAGAAGATTATGGTATTGGTCTGGAGCTGCATCTCTTTCTCAATTAGCAATGGAGGGAGTTAAAAATCCTGATGATTGTAAATTCCCTTGTGAGGTTGGGGAAGTAGATCTATCAGAAATAATTGAGGTAATACCAGCAACAGAAGAAGCTAAAAAATTAATTGACAATGTAAAAATATGGGAAGAATAAATGAAAAATCTATGATAGGATCTGGATCTAGAGATGGAAATGGAAATGGAAATGGAAATGGATCTGGATCTGGATCTGGATCTGGATATGGCTCTGGAAATGGAAATGGATATGGAAATGGCTCTGGAAATGGCTCTGGATATGGAGATGGAAATGGAAATGGAAATGGATCTGGATAATTTAATAATTATAAACAGCAGACGAACACTCGTCTCTAGCTTTATCTATTTTTAAAAGGCTGATCACTCGTCTATAAAAGTGGGTGAATATAAACTATATGGCATACAACGAAGATAAAGAAATAATAAAAACAGAAACACAAAATCATGTTTGTGAAGAAAATTTAGAATATGTTAGCTCTGGAGGTGGTGATTTATACCCATTATTATGTTGTAAAATCTGTAATAAAATTATCATAAGAAATAAATAAAGGCTGATCACTCGCCTAGAAAAGGTCGGCAGTTGAAAACATATGAAAGATTACGACAAGAGGAAAATTGAAGAGTGTCACAAGCTTGCAAAAGAGCACAAATTAAAATTTGAGGATGTCATGGATCTTGTTTTGTGGGTAGAGTGGGCAAGTCACCAAAAAACAAAAGCTAAAATTTTAAAATATATAAAAAAATATGTATAAGAAATTAAGAGGGAGGATGAGATTATTTTTTGGATTTTGTCCAAACTGCAACAGCGATGCACCAGAAAAATATAAATGTTTTGTGTGTGAAAACTACAGTGGGGAATTTCCTCCAAATAAAAAAAATCAAAAAAAGGTGGTGGAGAGAATATGTGCATGCTTTTGGAGTATTTGATTTTTTAATAGAGGATTAATTATATTAAGAATAAAAACAAAAACATGAAAAAACCAAATATCAAAGACCTAAAAGCATTATTAATCGTATTAGTAATAATCTTTATAGGCTATCAAACACTACACGCTAAACCCCTCCAAAAAACAGAAGCACCAAACGCTTTATATACCAGTTTACCAGAAGCAGAAAACAGAGAAGTACCACCAGAAGAAAAATATTATTATTTACTTAAAACAGATTATGATTTTAAAAATTATATTACATCATTCAGTGTTTCTTGTAACAATCCTGGCAATCTGCGTTTTCATAGACAACCTAATGGTTTCAATTGTGGTAGCTTTGCTGGGTGGAATAATATCACGGAAGGTTTCAGGGCTCTACTTAAACAACTAGAACTAGACCAATCAAGAAACTTAACCCTAAGACAATTTATATACAATTACAGCCCACCTCATGAGAACAGAACAGAATATTTGTTAGATAACCTAGAAGAATGGACAGGTATTAAAGAATACGAGAACATAGCACAACTAGACACAATTAAATTCGCTCAGGCTATAACTAGGCAGGAGCATGGTATTAAATATTAAATATATGAAATACATTTTAGTACAAGATGATTGTTCTCATTGGTACGTAATACCTAAAAACAAAGAAGAGGAGTGGGAAAAATTTATAAATGATCCAAAACAATGTGAATTAGGATGTGTTCCTGAATTTGCAGATCAAGTAGGCGGAAGTCCTACATTGGTGGAATTTGAGAATTATAATATTAAATAACCCCCTCCCACAGGGAAACATTTTGGATTAAAGTAGCCTTTCAAAGCTCGCTTGTAGTGGCATAAGATACGCGCAGTTAGACGACTGCTTATCCGAGCCATTAATTAACCATGGTAGAGATAATAAAAAAAAATCTAGTG
>CAYUWE010000257.1:0-2147 GCA_964448255.1 uncultured bacterium
TTTAAAGATATTTGAAAATATCACATCTCTTCAATTGGAAAAAATTAATTTCAAAACATCTGAAAATAATGAGTTAAAAAAATTATTTCCAAAAACTTATGATCAAGAAATTTTTTCTATTACCCCAGGAGAGGAAAAATCTATTAACCCTCTTCGATTAGGTGTTGTTTTTTCTGGGGGACAAGCTCCAGGTGGGCATAATGTAATAGCAGGGATATATGATGCTGTTATTTCTCTTAATAAGGATAGTAAGCTATTTGGGTTTTTAAAAGGACCCCAGGGTGTTATAGAAAATAAGACTATTGAGATTGATAGTAAGATCTTATCGAAATATCGTAATTTGGGAGGGTTTGATCTTATTGGTTCAGGAAGGACGAAAATTGAGACAGATGAACAATTAAAACAATCTCTAGAAACAGCAAAAAAATTAAATTTAGACGGCATTATAATTATTGGAGGTGATGATTCTAATACTAATGCAGCAATATTAGCAGAATATTTTCTAGAAAATAATTGTGATACTAAAGTTATAGGAGTTCCAAAAACCATAGATGGGGATTTAAGAAATGAACATATACCTATACCTTTTGGATTTGATACAGCATGTAAGATTTATTCAGAATTAATAGGGAATATACAAACAGATGCTATTTCTGCAAAAAAATACTACCATTTCATAAAATTAATGGGGAGAAGTGCTTCTCATATAGCATTAGAATGTGCATTAAAAACGCAACCTAATTATGTGCTTATAGGGGAAGAGATTTTTGAGAGAAAATATACCCTAAAAGACGTCGCAAATAAACTTTGCGATATGATTTGTCTTAGATTAAAAGAAGATAAAAATTATGGGGTTATATTAATCCCTGAAGGTATAATTGAATTCATTCCAGAAGTAAAAACACTAATTTCACAATTAAATAAGATACTTATTGAGAAATTAGAAAAGTCAATAGTAATAAATAAACTATCTGAAGATGCAAAAAAATGCTTTTTATCCCTTCCTGAGAAAATACAAGATGAATTGCTATTAGATAGAGACCCTCATGGAAATGTTCAAGTATCAAAAATTGAAACAGAAAAACTCCTATCAACAATGGTTAAAGAAGAGTTGAAAAATAGGAATGTTTCAACAAAATTTTCTCCTATCCATCATTTCTTTGGATATGAAGGTAGGTGTGGTATGCCTTCAAATTTCGATGCAAATTATTGCTATGCTTTAGGGCAGCTTTCAGCAATACTTGTAGCTCATGGGTTAACAGGATATATGTCATGTATCCATGATATTAAAGAAAATATTGAAAACTGGAGGGCTAAAGCTATACCTATTATTTCATTAATGGATATTGAAATAAGAAAAGGCGAAGAAAAACCAGTTATCAAAAAAACACTTGTTAATCTGAAAAGCAATTCATTTAAAAAAATTATTGATAATAGAGATTCTTGGATGAAAGATGATTGTTATATCAATCCAGGGCCTATTCAGTTTATTGGAGATAGTGAAATAATAGACTCTCTACCCATATCTATCCTTTTAAATAATAATTAATACTTGCAAAAAATAACTTTAATGGTGGTTAAATAGTAGTTGATGTTAAAATATTAGCGAAAATTGGGGATTTATTTTTTATGGGCAATATAATTTTTCCATCAGACGATATGAGCGCTTATAGAATAACCGCGCCTCAAGCTATTACAGATGAAGATGAACAGTCTTTATTTAAACAGAATAAAGAACAAGATAGAGAAAATGATGATTTAAGTCATTCTGATAAAAAAACATATGAACTTATAGCGAAAAAAGAATTACTACATAATTTTGGAATATCAGTTGATGAAAATAAATTATTAGAACAGAACTTTTTACAAGAAGCTATAGCTTATGCTTTATTAAAAAAAGATTTATTAAGACCAGCGATAGAAACTCTTGGTATCAGAGCGAAGCATAAACAAGATTGGTCAAATAGATTATTTCGATTAGCCCTAAGCAGCCCTAGTAAAAAGAAGTTTTTGTTAACTAATGTGGAAAAACTACCCTCTTCAGATATAAAAGTAAAATTCCCAAAAAGATAATAATTTAAAATTATTTTTTGCTAATATGGTTTGTAAAGTACCTAGAGATTCTCATCTTCTTAGAAGGTTCCAAG
>CAYUWE010000258.1:0-2144 GCA_964448255.1 uncultured bacterium
ACTATTTTACCTGATATGTTCGAGATATTCCAAGCCTTAGATGTATCAAACAGACCTGATTATAAATGGAACAAATCAGAGAAACATATAAAATTTAATGGTAACCTTATCAGATACATAGGGGTAAATGATAACCCGAATAAAACGCATGGTTTAAAACAAAACATATTTTGGTTAAATGAGATAATGCCTATTGATAAGTTTACTTTCGACCAATTAGAACAACGTACCACTGACTTTTGGATATTAGACTATAACCCAAGTAGCACTAAACACTGGGCTTATGATGTAGCAGATAAAAGAGATGATGTATTATTATTTAAGTCTACTGTTTTAGATAATCCTTTTGTGCCTACTGAAGTAAGAAAAAAAATACTAGGTTATGAGCCAACAGAAAGAAACATTTTACTAGGTACAGCAGATGAATTTCTTTGGAAAGTTTACGGACAAGGAGAAAGGGCTGACGCTGAAAATAAAATATTTAAAAGATTTGAATTATTTACAGAGAAACCAAAAGAATACGATTATGTAACTTACGGCTTAGACTTTGGTTATGCAAATGACCCTAGTGCCTGTGTTGAGTGTATTATATCGGGTAATAATATCTATATTACTGAATTATTATACAAAACAGGTTTATTAAATGGAGAGATAGCCGAAGAGATACGCCCACATATAACTGATAATTTTGTATATTGTGATAGTGCAGAGCCAAAAAGTATAGCAGAGTTAAGGGTTAATTATGATATACCAACTGTAAATGCAAAGAAAGGAGCAGGAAGTATAAACGAGGGTATAAAGAAAATAAAAAAGTACAAAATACACTTAAATAAATTTTCTTTAAATTTACAACGGGAGTTTGAAAATTATTCTTATGTTGAAAAAACAGGGGGTAAATTAATACCAATGGATAAAGATAACCACTTAATAGACGCAATACGATACAGTTTAAGTAATTTTTTATGAATATATTAACAAAGACTTGGAGAAAATTAACGGGAGTAAAGGAGTTACAATTTTACGCCCGTACAGATGTAAAAGATTTATTTAATTATACGAGTGAGGAGGGCAACATTGATGACTATATGCAAAAGGGTTACGGAGAAAACCCGTATATAAATCAAGTAGTTAACAAAATTAGTCAGACCGTTGCACGTTTACCTCTTGAATATGGAAACCCTCAAGCTGAGCAACTATTAAAAAAACCTAATCAATATCAATTTAAAAATGATTTTTTTGAGTCAATAACAGCTTCTTTACTTGCTGGAGGTACTGCAATAATATATCAAGAAGAAACTTATGTAGGTTTACCTGAAAAGGCTGAGGTTTTAAATATACAATACTTTGAGCCATACTTTGACGGTAATATGGAGTTTATGTATGGTATTTATGATAGAGGTAATGGAATACAAACTAAAATGTTACCTCAAGAATTGATAGTTATTAGATTTAACAATATCTTAGATACAGGAGAGAATGCTTGGTGGGGTGGTAGTCCTTTAAGAGCTTTAAAAAATGTTTATGAGGCAAGTAATGACTTATTTAAGGCACAGGCTCACTTATTTAAAAATAAAGGGGCGGTAGGTTTTTTATCTAGTCAAGACGCTAGTTTACCACTAACACCAAAGGAGAGGGAGAATATTGACAATAGCATGAAAAAGAGAGTAGGGGGTGCAAGTAATTACGGTAAAATACTAACCTCATCAACTCCATTGCAATTTGTTGACATAGGAAAAACACCAAAAGACTTATTATTAAATGAAAGTAGTAATATGTTTTTACGTATTATTTGTTCTAGTATGGGAGTAGATAGTGCAATATTTAACGATCCAGATAATAAAACATATAATAACAGAGAAACAGCAGAAAGAAGTTATTATAATGATGTTTGTATACCTTTAATGAATAAAATACTAGAGGCATTAAATTATACATGGAATACTGACATAGAAATTAATTTAGATGAAATTTTAGCAATACAAAAAGCCGATGAAGAAACAGGGATACAGCCAGAAAGCGAATAGCTTAGATTTTGAAGTAAAAGACAACGAGGGTAAAAGAATTGTAAAGGGATACTTTGCAAGTTTTGACAATGTAGACGCCCACAATGAAGTATTTACAAAAGGGGCTTTTGCGAAGTCAAT
>CAYUWE010000259.1:0-1598 GCA_964448255.1 uncultured bacterium
ACTTCCCAAGCTTTTGCTATTTCTTCTTGAAAAGTTTTTTGAATCTCTCCTATCTCAATAAAATGGTTGCCAGAGCCAAGAGTTCCTAACTGTCTTTTCCCTCTATCTTTTGCATGAGATGAAACAAAAGAAATATCTCCCCCTTCAATTTTCCCATTACTTTCTATATGTTCAATATCCTTTTCTAATCCAAAACCTTTATTTATTGCCCATATAGCCCCTTCTTGCGCTACTTGTTTGTAGTCAACGTCATTTAGTTGTCTTCTATTTTTATGCTCTCTTCCAACGCCTGAAGGGATATAGTCAAATAACTTTTGTAGAAGTTCATTTTTTGTACTTTCTTTTAGCTCTTTATATTTTATTGGGATAATAGCAAGTCTAACCCCACAATTAATATCATATCCAACACCGCCGGGACTGATGACTCCTTCTTTATCATCCATTGCGGCAACACCCCCTATTGGAAAGCCATAACCCCAATGCATATCTGGCATAACTATGCTATGACCAACTATCCCAGGAAGAGTGGCAACATTTTTCACTTGCTCTAATGCATTTGTTGCTTCAGTCTGTGATAAAAGCTCTTCTGTTGCTATTATAAGGCCATCTACTAGCATTTTCCCTTCTTTTGGGAGGAGGAAAATTCCATCTTCTAATTTCTTTAGTGAATTATACATCGACAATCATCCTCCACTTTAAAATACCTTTTTCATCCTTCTTTATTTCTCCAGCATAACTAACAGCTTTAAATGATGAGCCAATATCAATATCCATATCGCTAACCATTTTATTTAAAATTCTAACGATATCTTCAAGTGTGGATACTTCATAAGAAGTAGGAATATATTTAATAAAATCTGGAAAATTAAAAGATATTGCTAAAATAGCATTAAAAAACACCTGTTTTATATCTTCTCCATAAACATCAAATGCTAAATCCCCAGTATGACTTATCTCAACAAAAGGTTTTTCTAATGAAAAATGCCAAATAGATTTATATTTTGAATTGCCAAGACTTTCATAAAGATGGAAATTTTGAAAATATACAGGCATTATAGAAAAACATTTTCTCCAATCTTTTTCTACAAATGGTTTTCTAGCTAGAGTAATATGTGGTAGGAAAGTTTCATATCTATCATCAAAAGGAATGCTATTCTCTTTTAGAAATTGAATAAGTATTTTTCTATAATTTTCGAAAATGCCTTTTTCAAAAGGTACAACATTTGCTGCTAATACCCTTGGAGATCTTCTTGGGAGAGTTATTAATTTATCAATAATCCCCCCCAAACTTATAGCAACCTTTGGTTTTGGTATTTTATCTAATAAAGGCTCAATTACTGAAAAATCAACTGACCCAAGAAAGATTAGAGTTATATGCCTATCATCATTATTAAGGACTTTTCCTTTAGGATAACATTCATCATCCCATAATGCTTTAGCTTCCCATCCAAAAAACAATCTTTTTTTCATAAAATCACTTTTTATAATATTATGCATGCCTTATCTTCTGAATATTGACATTGACATATTCTTTCTTCAAATGCCAATTGTTTTAATGATGCAAATTGTTTCATCAATGTAGTAATAGTAATATTTTC
>CAYUWE010000259.1:1608-2119 GCA_964448255.1 uncultured bacterium
TCAAAAGAGCATTCTAAAAATTGAATAGCGCATAATTCTATTCCATTTTCATCATAAGCAATAATTGTGAAATATGGGGCTTCAATTTGTTTTTTCACTAAAGTTGTAATCTTTGATGATAATTCTTCTAATACACTTTTACTATCACTTATATTATCAGAATTAATTCCAAATGATGTATAGTCAGCTCCCCTTACAACTTCACATTTAGCCATAATTTATCTCCAAAGTTCAAAAAAGATTAAGAAAAAGGCTTATTAATTTCAATGAAGCTCTTGCAAATAAGCTGTAGTTTTTCCCCAAGGAAAAGACACCTCAAATGATTTTGTCATTTTAAACATACCTTTTGAATAATTTGTTAAAGGAAAGCTTATTGTCAATACCCTAGCACCCTTTTTTAATATCTTCATATTCTCAATTAGCCTTAGTATCTCATTATCACTAAGACACGTTCCATAAAGATAGACTACTGATGCTTTTGATAAATCATATGTAAACATATCTTCTTTTG
>CAYUWE010000260.1:0-2107 GCA_964448255.1 uncultured bacterium
GATATGTTGGAAGTAGAATAATTCAAAAAATATCTGCTCAATTTTCAAGTCATTTAGATAGATTAGTTGAAAGGTTAACAGTATTTGATAAAAGTTTTTCAAAACAATTTTCTGGTGATTATGATTTTTCTGCATTAAATAAAGCTAAACAAAGACTAGAAGCTAATAAAGCTGAGATGCCGGTTGTAGCTGGGATTCAACGCTCAATAAATTCTTTATTACCTAAAGTAAAAATAAAAACAAGGGATGGTTATAGATTTCAATATCCTGGAGAAAATGAAGTAATGAATAGCGAAACATATGCTGAGGCAAAAGATGTAGTAGCAAGATTTCAAACAGCATATAAAATGACACAAGATACTAATCAAACAACTTCAGAAGCATCTAGTTTAAAATATCATTTAGCTCTTGCTAGTAAAAGTTTAGCTACATGGAAACAAGCTGAAACAGACTTATTAAGAAGCGTTGAAGATGTAAGGGTTGAAGAAATGCGATATATGCATTTTCTACGTTTACAAAAACAAGTAACGAGTTTCAATAGTATGACGCAGAAAAGAAAGGAAAATTTTAATGCAAGGTTCGAAAGAAAAGAAGTTGCCGAGGTTGAAGAGGCAGTAGATGCTTCGGAAGGAAAAGAATCAGAAGTAGTAGCTGTTTCGCAAGTAAATGAAATTGCTTCGCATGAAGCAGCGCAGCCAATGAGTTCGCAATTATTTGAGGATAACGAATCTATTGTTGATCCTATAAGAATTAGAAGAATTCTTCAAACCTTGAGTGTTCAAATGCAAATGGCAGGTAAAGTCGAGCTTCCGCAAGTCTCAGGGGTTAATAACTATGAAGATGCGATGGCATATATTAAAGCATGTGAAGAAGCATTGTCTGAAGGTAAGAGTAATAATATGAAAAAAAGGTTATTGCAGCAAATTCCTATAACTAAAAATAGTTTAGAAAGATTAGTGCAATCTGTCCCACTAAGACAAGTGTAATCAATCCTCCTATTAAGAGATTCTTTTATGGGATTTCAGGGGAAGACCGTAGAAATGCGGTCTTTTTTTTATGCCTTTAAACGCCTAGAAATGGCTTTTTAAGGGCATATCTTAACAAATGCTGGTAAATGTATATAAAAAGAAAGAAAGGCCTTTAAAGGGCCTTTCTTGAATGTTATTTATGTAGTCTTGATATAGAGATATTAGGATTGAACTCTTAAAGATTTTAAAGTGCTATTTAGAATTTCCTCTTGTTCCTTAGGGTCAGAAATTGTTTTTTTTGCTTTATCTTTTTCTCTAACAGGAGAATTTCGTCTTCCTAATCTTTCTTGAATACGAGAGATTGGCGTAGGTCTCTGAGATAAACTAGCTTCTTCTCTTGTAGTGTAAGCATCTAATTCGGCTTGTAGTAGGTTTGTAGCGGCTGGAAGGGCATTTTGAACTTCTTCTGAATTAAGATAATCCTCAAAATATTTTTTAGAAGCCTCTTGAGCTCTTCTTTCAGCTATCGCTTTCATGTCTTCTTCAGTAAGATAAGGAGATTCTAATGCTTCTTTAACTCTTCTTTGAGCTATATCGTTCATCCAATCTGGTTTTACTTCAGTTGTAGCTTCTTGTAATAAAGTAGGGTTAGGAACATGCGCGCTAACACTTGATTCGCTAGTTGTTGGCATTGCAGGCCCTGTTTTTGGAGTTACAACAGCAGGAGTGCCAGTTTCCTCTGATGCTGTGCCAATAGCTGTGCTAAGAACAGATGAGTTTGCAATCATTCTTGTTATTCTCACTGCAACTATCTTAGAAGCCCGTGTGTCAAGTCCTAATAATGACCAAATAATTATTCTTAATTTTTCATGCCATTTAAATTTACCTTTAAGATGCTCATATAAAAATTGTCCGTCTCTAATGAATGACGTCTTTCCTTGTTGAGTATTTACGTCATAAGAGTACGTTAGTTTGGTATATACATGTTTTGATTGTGGGCTAGTTTTATTAACAAAATAATTTATTTGATCGTAATATTCGTCAGAACCATTTTGAATTGTTTTTATTAGAAAATCTCGTGTTTGTGTGAAACGTTCTATAGCTTGGTCTTTAGGTGTTTTATTTAGATAATCTTGGTT
>CAYUWE010000261.1:0-1545 GCA_964448255.1 uncultured bacterium
GTTTTACTTATGCCTATGAGTTTCAACCAGGTAAGGTAACGCTAACAACAGGTTATCGTAACGATAGCCTTTCCTATAGGTATGGAAATATCAATGCTAATGAACCAAACTCTTTTAAAGAAAAAATAAAACATTTCAACGTTTATCAAATAGGATTATCCCTAGAATATCTATTTAATGATCGTTATTTCATAAAAGGAAAGTCTTCTTATGGCATTGGATCATCAAATAACGGCAAAACAACCATGGTTGTTCAAGCTACTAATAATTTAAAAACCTATTTTCAAGACCTATTCCATACTTTTAATATTAAAGCTAAAGAACAAGTGATAGATACAAGCATCTATTTTGGCTATCAATTTAGGTTTGGTCCATTATTTTTGATGCCTCTTTTAGGATTTTCAAATGATATCCAACTAATAAAACGAAATAACGTTAGTCTTTATACTTATACTTCTTCTACCATTACTGCAAATTTCTATCCAAAAACACATGAAAGCAATATATGGTACACTCCATTTATTGGCATTAATATACTTTTATACCCAATAGCTGCAGGGAGATTAGGATTAGATGCAAAATATGAGTTTCATCTAGGTCAATTAAATCACAAAACTCATTATAAACTATATAGTCAGGTAACGCCGCCGGGGTCATCTCAAACTATTAGAAATCAAACATATTCTACAAGCGCTCATCTTCTTGGAGCAGCCCATTTATTCGATTTAAGAGCATTTATTGGTCTTTCTGACAATACTATTTTAGGAGCTCTATTTTCTTATCAATATTGGTATGAGAAAAATGGAAAAGTACATTTCCATATCAAAGGAGAAGAAAGATTAAACTTAGCCCCAAGTGAAATCGATGAAAGAGCATCTAAAAACTTTGATAAATTAGCATGGCAAGTTTTTCTTGGAGAAATATTTTTCTCCCTTCAATTTTAAAAAAAAGCCCCTGGAAAAAAACTTTCCCAGGGACTTCTTGATAAACAAGGAGGAAGAAAAAATAGATTTTAACGTTTCGAGAATTGGAATCTTTTTCTAGCTCCTGCAAGACCGTATTTCTTTCTCTCTTTCTTGCGAGGATCTCTAGTAAGATATCCTAAATCCTTTAATATTGAATGATGTTGTTCATTTTCTTGAACTAAAGCTCGAGATATACCTAACCTTGCAGCTACAGCTTGAGCTTCTATTCCACCACCTTTGATAGTCATGATAAAATCATACTTATCAAAACTTTCAGTTTTATCTAGTGGTGAATGTATAATCTTTCTTTGCAAAGTAGATGGAAAATATTCTTCTAGTGCTTTTCCATTAACTCTAAATTTACCAGTTCCTTTTCTTAGTCTTACAGAAGCCACTGCTCTCTTTCTTCTGCCAACACCAATTGTCTCTTTAATTTTTGCTTTTGCCATGCTTCTTTCTCAATTAAATATTTACTTCAATAGGTTTTTGTGCTTTTTGATCATGCTCTTCATTTTTAAAGACGCGTAATCTTTTTATTTGATGACGATGGGAATCAGATCTATCCTTAAAGCAAAGGAGA
>CAYUWE010000261.1:1555-2088 GCA_964448255.1 uncultured bacterium
GGCTTTTTCTCTTTCATTGTCCTATAGGGTATTTCTTTCAATCCTCCTATAGCATCGGAATAATGTCTATATATTTTTTGAGCTTCTTTAGCTCCAGAAACAACAATTTTATTAGCATTTACTACAATTACACCATCTCCACTATCGATATGTGAAGTAAAATTTGGTTTGTGCTTTCCTCTTAAAATTTTTGCTATTTCAGATGATAGTCTACCTAAAGTTTTTCCTGTGGCATCTAGTAAAAACCATGATCTTAGTTTTCTTGCTTCTTCTTTCGTTAACAGCTTCGTATCTTGTTTCATATCTCACTTTTTTCATTCAAATTAAACTACACAAAAATATAATGGTTTATCACTTTTTTTCCAAGTACTTTCGATAGAGAAGTCTATATAAGTCCTGGAAAATATTAGTGAAATTATTTCCATAAATAGGATAAAATTTTAATGCAAAACCATAAAAATTTTAAAATGGAACTTAAAACTTTTTTTATACGTACATACGGCTGTCAGATGAATGAATTAGACAGCGAAATA
>CAYUWE010000262.1:0-2081 GCA_964448255.1 uncultured bacterium
TTCTTGTTAACTCATCAATTGCTGTTGCTGAAGTGTTCATCCCACCGCTTTTTTCTTTAATGTATTTTTTTACTTTGCTTACTACTACTAGAACTTCACCCATGATTTTCCTCATCTTTTTTGTAAGGTTAAATTTTATCTTAATGAGTTATAGCAGATTCTTTTTGAGATAGACAGGAAAAAAGTAAAATTATTGGTTTTAGTGTGTGATGCATTGATTTTACGTAGCTTGATGCTGCTTGACCTGCTGAAATCCCTGCGATAATAGGCATTAGTGTAGCAATAAATATACTTATATAAGATGTGAAAAATGATAGTGTTAAATAGCTAATTATACAGATTAAATTAATTGATATAATCATAGGAGTGATTATTTCATCAATTTTTACTTTAGTAGTATCTTTATCTTTATTTGTCAAAATAGAAGTAATATTCCATGGAGCGTTTTTCTTTTCTTGAACTGAAATAAATGGTAGTAACTCTTTTCTATTAGTGTATAGGGCGATAGCAGATCCTAAAATAAATAATTTAGGTGCTAAAAATAGAGTTAGTGATGCTGATATAAAGAAAAATAATGAATTAGTATTTTCAATGATATAATCAACTATTTTTCCTGATTGAGTTATTAACTCGTCATCAAATGCAACAACTTTTTTTGCTATATCATCAAAAACAGGTAAAAACACATCATTACAATAATGTTTTACTGTTAAAACAGTATTTGGAAAAGAATAATTCATATAATATCCCTTTTTTTGCTGTATATTATCTTATTATTTCGAAATACATACAAGAGAAACAATAATTTGAAATAATTGTTAAATTAAAATTATTTCAAACTATTAAAAGATTCTTTTTTTAATTTTTTTTGATATTTATTTTTTTTAGAATTTATTACTGGTTTCCATTTGAAAAGTACTTGTGAAAACTTCTTTCCAATGGTAAGAATAACTAATACTATTAGAATTGGATATAAAACCTGTAACATTGGGCTTGTTATTGTTGTTATTCCACTAAATCCGATTAAAGAGAATAAATATGTAACGATTAATATGAAAATCGTTGTAAAAGAGCTTTTTTTATGATCTGAGAATAATTTGGTATTTTTTAAATAATCAGCATATACGATTGTTAATACTGATGATGTTGTCATGCATGCTAATAACACTATTACTGAAGAAATAATACCAAGTTTTGGGCCTAATAAGATGTATGATAGAAATGGTAATATTTGTTCTTTTTCTAATGTTTCTATTGTTGATGCATGTGAAGCTGCAAGGTATATCAATCCTACATAAACTGTGGCTAATATAATAACCCCAACAACAGAGGATTTAAAAAGTAATTTTAGCTTGCGATTTAGAGGGATAGAAGTTGATTTTTTTGATTCTGATAATAGCTTGATTATAGATACTGAAAAAAAGCAAGAAGCTATTAGATCCATAGTATTATATCCTTCTAAGAGGCCTTTTGCCATAGCATTAGAATGCAGAGGTGGAAATATTGCTTTTTCTGGATATGAAAAATAACCTGCGATAATAAGAAGTAGTAATGAAAGCAGTAATAGGGGTGTTAAAATATATCCAAGAATATCTAATAATTTATGTCTTTTATAAATTAAAAAGAAAATAGCAATGCTATAAACAATGCTAAATAGCCATAGAGGAATAAAATCGAAATATGCTTGTATGCTTGCATGAGCGACAGTGATACATCGTGGCGCTGATCCTAGGGGTATCCATACGGTTAGTAAAATAGGTATTAGATATTTCCCACCTATAAATTTCCCGGTTTTTGAGAAAAATGAATGAACATCACCCTGATTAATAACCATTGCTAAAATGCCTAAAAATGGTAGTAATACCGCTGAAATTAAAAATCCTAAAGTAGCAAAGTTCCATTCAATAGAAGTTATTTGACCGATATAAAGAGGGAAGGTTAAATTTCCTGAACCAAAGAACATCGAAAAAAGAGCCATCCCAATAATAAAAGAAGATGGGCATGTGTTTTTAAGCGCTTTTTTTTCTATCTTCAAATATTTCCTTGAGTTTGTAGCTATTATGCTCTTTGTAATAACCTAT
>CAYUWE010000263.1:0-2056 GCA_964448255.1 uncultured bacterium
CTAATTCAATAGAGTTTAATCCACCAATAGCCACTAACCCACCCATAGCTACTATACTTTGAACCATAAGTCTAATCTTAGTACTAAGTTCATAAATATCATCAAAAAAGCTAACTATGGATATAACAATACCAACTAATAAAGCATAAAAAAGATTTGTTTCAATTTGATTATTTACATATAAATATAAAAGTCCAACAAACCAAGTGATAGCTATAGCTATTCCACCACCATGAGGTGTAGGAACAGTATGGGAACTTCTTTCATTTACTTCTTCTAATATGGCATTTTTAATATAATAGTTTTTTATTAGGTATGTTAAGGTGAATGATAAGACTAACAGTATTATATAAACCATGATAAAAACCTCTTTAATTTTTACTTCTCAGTAAGCCATATATTAATTTTAGCAAACCTTTAGGTAATAATCTAATTGGTACTTTAATTAAAACATTTTTCAAATATTCCATATGGGTCAAATATCCAATTTTTTTTAATTCACCATAAAAAACTAATTCCGCTTTAATGTACTTTAATCCACGTCTTCTTGCAAGCATACTATTACCAGCCCTTACATTTAGTAGAGTGTCTTGTAAATTATAAAGTTTTGCACCATTCATTATCATTCGAACCCATAGATAATAATCTTCCATCCAAAGCATATGTTTGTATCCACTTGCTTTTTCAACAACAGATTTTTTAAACATAGTTACTGCATGATTTAATGGTGATCTCATTTTAGAATACTTAACTATATCATCATGATCTTCTGGTAATTTTCTATAGGAAATAATATTCTTTTCGTTAGCCTCAAATTCACTTATAGTAGCACTGCAAACATCTATATCATTATTTTCAAATACTTTTAATTGTTTTTCAAATCTATTTGGTAGAGAAATATCATCTGTATCCATTCTAGCTATTAAATCATAACTACAATATTTTATTCCAACATTTAATGCATTACCCAATCCAACATTTTTTTCTAATTGTACAGTTTTAAATGACTCTCCTATTTTTGCTTTCCACTCATCGACAGTTTTATACAATTCTTCAGTTAATGGTCCATCTTGAACTAGCACTATTTCATCTGGTTTTACCATTTGTTCATTCCAAATACTTTGCATAGCTCTATTAAAATATTTTACTTCTTCTTTGTTATATATTGACATAAGTACTGAAAACTTCATTTACTTCCTCCTATTTTTCTCATTAACTAATACTGCTATTGACATAAATAATACTATTGATGCAGGAAATTTAAATATTACTTGATAATGTATTGTTGAAAAAATAAACATACATAATAATAAAGAAAATGATGTATTAACCTTTCTATTTATATATATTAAATACAGTAAGAGAACTATAAAGCAGATCATGAAAATTAATCCATATCGAAATATTGAATTTACAAGATCAATTTCTGAAATCCCATAAGTTTTATAATATCCATTTTCTTGACCTGTTCCAATTAAAGTATAAAAACCATTCATGTAAAAGCCATGTATTAATTTTTCTATAGGATCTATTAACATAGCATTAATATAAAATGTAAATAGCTCTTGTGAAAAAAAGTAATTTGTTGCAAAAAATAAAATACAAATCATTAGTAAAACAACGATACTACCAATAATAAATTGACTATAAGTGAACCTTTTTTGATTAAAGACAGTTTTTTGTAATATAAAAAATATTATTAACATTAAATATGCTGACTTAGAACCAGATAAGAATATAGCCAATAAAGAAACAACAATAAATACATTACGAAATTTCCAATCATAAACTTTAAGAGTATTATAGAGATATGAAAACAACACTACTAAAAATGCTCCTGAAGCACTAGCATCTAGAAGTGGTCCCCATGGTTTTGCATTTATACCTAATATTGGATAATTAATTTTAGCTGCATATATATTAGTTGTTTCTACTACAAAACTTAAATAGTGTGTAATAACTAGTTTTAATTCTGGATATAAATAATATAATATAAATTCAATTATTATATAAAAAGAATAGATAAAACTAAAGGTATAAATAATTTTCGTAAAAC
>CAYUWE010000264.1:0-2020 GCA_964448255.1 uncultured bacterium
TTCTAGCCATTTAAAAAAGCGTTTAGATTGAATGATTTTATTAGTTTTAGGCTGGTAAAATATTAGATCAAAAGTGTTTTTTATTAATATATCCCAATTACCATCTTCTACAAAGATGATAGATTTTCCTAAATTATCTTTTGAAATAATACTAATATTTTTTTCTCTTAATTTTTCTATTAACAACCTATTTGTAGGATATTTATCGAATAAGACTATATCAACATTATCAAAGTGATAATTAGAGATATCATCATCTTTTGTAATTTCTAATACTACAGCAGTTTTAGGATGAAAATTTAAAGAACTTGGAAAATTTATTTCTCTTTTAGAAAAAGCATCTAAAATGGGTTCTTTTGGTTTTGAAAATTCTATTACTTTTCTAGCAGGTATTATTTCATTTTCTGGAGGTTCCGTTAAAGATACTCTTATAGTATCGCCAATACCATCTTGTAATAATGATCCGATACCTATTGCTGATTTAACTCTACCATCTTCCCCTTCACCGGCTTCAGTCACTCCAAGATGTAAAGGATAATCCCATCCTAATTTAATCATTTCATTAACTAAAAGCTCATACGCTTCAATCATTATCAGTGGATTGCTTGATTTCATAGAAAAAAATAGATCGTGATAATCATATTTTCTACATACATTAGCACATTCTATTGCTGATTTAACCATTCCTAAAGGAGTATTACCATATCTATTCATTATCCTATCTGATAAAGAGCCATGGTTAACCCCTATTCTCATAGGTTTATTTAACAATTTGCATTTAGAAATAAGTGGGTTTAATTGCTCATCAAATCTTTTTAGGTCGTCTAAATATTTATCTTCACTATATTCTGTTTTTGTAAAAGATGCTCTTCTCTCTGAATAGTTACCTGGATTAATTCTTATTTTATCAACAAAGTCTACAGCTATCATAGCTGCAGGAGGATAAAAATGAATATCCGCAACAATGGGTATTTGATACCCTTTTTTTAAAAGATTGTTTTTTATCTCTTCACAAGAATAAGCTTCTTTTTTTCCTTGAACAGTTACTCTAGCAATCTCACAGCCATTATCAGCTAAAGAAATAATTTGACTTGTTGTTTTTTCAATATCAGTAGTTTTTGTTGTTGTCATTGACTGGATTCTAATAGGATTATTTCCGCCAACACCTACATTACCAATTTTTACTTCTCTAGTTTTAAAATATTTTTGACTCATAAATACTTTTTTTTAAATAATTGAGAAATAATAACTGAAATAATAAAAAAATGAAAGTAAGGTTAACCTTTAATTACAAGATGTGGTTTTAACCTTGCTATTTTACCTGCTAATCCAGCTTCAACACATGCTTCTACTACTAAATCAACATTTTTATAGGCGTCTGGCATTTCTTCAGCTATCGTTCTTTTAGATGTTGCCATTACAGTTGTTCCTTTTTCTTTCATATATGAAAATAAATTTTCACCTTTCCAATGCTTCATAGCTTTTATTCTACTCATAGCTCTTCCAGCACCATGACAACAGCTACACCAAGCAATTTTTTTACCAAGCCCATTTAATAGATAGCTAGCTCTTCCCATATCTCCTGGTACTAATACAGGCTGCCCTGTTTTTCTAAATATTGGAGCTAACTCATTAGATTCTTTTCCAAAAGCTCTTGTAGCACCTTTTCTATGAACACAAAGCCTTTTTATTGTTCCATCAACCTCATATTCTTCAAATTTTGCAATATTGTGACATACATCATATAATAGACGGATATCCCCTTGGTTAATTGACAATACTTTTGTTGCAACTTCCCTAAAATAATGAAGCATCATCTGCCTATTTATAAATGCAAAATTTGCTGCTGCCGCCATAGCATGGAAATATGCTTTTCCTTTTTCACTTTGTATTGGTGCTGCAACAAGTTGTTTGTCTGGCAAATCTTTTGCAAATCCTTGTTTTACAAAATCATCTAAATAATCTTGAGCTATCTGATGACCAAACCCTCTAGATCCGCTATGTATTAAATGGGCTTGGT
>CAYUWE010000265.1:0-2019 GCA_964448255.1 uncultured bacterium
ATCAATAGCTTGAACTGCATGAATAACCGCTGAAATATTCGTCGCTTTACTATCATTATAAAATTTAACACCACTAATACTTGTTACAAATTCCAACCTATGATGAAGAGGAGTAAAAGTATCTATCGCCTTTTTTATCGTATCTTTTGATATTCCCCATTTTCCACATACAGCATATGCCGCTAAAATTACTTCTATAGACATATTTTTCTCAATAAATATCTTTTCATCAAAATAATTTTCTAAATATTCTATTCCTTTATAATTAAAGTATTTTCGAAAAGTTGTCACTATTTCTTGTGTAATTAATAATTTTTTTTCAAATTTTAAACAGTTAATAATTCTAGCTTTTGCTTTTGCATAACTATCGATATTTTCATAACGATCAAAATGATCTTGGGAAATATTTAATACTACACCAACATCTAAGAAACTTGTATTTAACATTTCTAATTGAAAAGATGATAATTCTAACACCAAAATATCTTTATCATCTTTTTTGCTAATATAACTAGTAAGGCTTGTTCCTACATTACCAACCCTTATAGCTTTAATATTTGCATAATTAAATATATGTTCAATCAAATAGGTAAGAGTAGTTTTACCATTAGTTCCAGTAATACCAATAAACTGATTGTTCAAAAACCTTAGCGCATACGATATTTCATCAATAATTTTAATATTTTTCCTCTTCGCCCAAGAAATTACACGGTGATTTGGTTTTATCCCAGGAGATACTACCATCTCTTCAAAATCATTTTCTTTAATATCATTGGTATTTCTATAAAAAATAAGGCCCTTATCTAATAAATCTTTTATATCCTCTTGATTACATCTCTCATCTATTCCTATAACGCTTAATTTTTCATCTAATAAATGCTTAGCTACAGATTTCCCAGAAATACCTAAGCCTAATACTATTCTTGTCTTCTTCATCATTAAAACTGAAACTTAAGTGAAGCTATACCAATTATTGCAAAAAGAAGGCCGATTATCCAAAAACGCATAACCACTTTTGACTCTGCCCATCCTTTATATTCAAAATGATGGTGCAAAGGAGAACATAAAAACACCCTCTTTTTATTACGAAATTTATAACTTGCAACTTGAATAATCACAGAAAATACTTCTATAACAAAAATTATGCCAACAAGTGCTAATAGAAGTTCTCTTTTCAATAATACTGCACTTACTCCTATTATCCCCCCTAAAGCTAAAGAACCGGTATCTCCCATAAACACTTGCGCAGGATAACTATTATACCATAAAAACCCTAAAGCTGCTCCAGCTAGCGCAAAAAGGTATATTGCTATTTCCCCGCTGCCATCTATATATAAGATATTCAAATACCTTGCTATTTCAATATGGTTAGATAAAAATGCAACTAATGCAAATACAGCTGATACTAACATCAACGATCCTGCAGCTAAACCATCTAATCCATCAGTTAAATTAACAGCATTAGAAGTCCCTATCACAACCAAAATAATCAATATAAATGCTAAAATACAAAGCCCATGTGAATCTAATAATATTGGTTTTTTACAAAATGGAATATATAACCTAGAAATATATTGATTCGTTGATAGAAGTTTCATCTCACTTATACTTCTATTTTTATACGGAACTTTTCTAACAATTTCTTCTTTTGCTACAGGAGGAGAGAAATCATGATCTTTACTAAGAACTTCTGTAACTTGAGGGACAAGTAAATATATTGCAAAAAAACTAGCAAAAATAAATTGCAACAAAAACTTAGTTTTTGGCTTCAGCCCTTTAGTATTTTTATGCTTAATCTTCAAATAGTCATCTAATACGCCAATACCACCTAAACATATTGTAGTAACAAACAATATCCAAGTAAAACTACTCGTTAAATCCATCCATAATATTAAAGATATAAGCATAGATGATAATATCAATATCCCCCCCATAGTGGGAGTATCTTTTTTCTTTTCGTGTAATTGTGCTAATACTGGGCATTCTTTTTTTGAGCGAATAGTCTGACCAAATTTCATC
>CAYUWE010000266.1:0-2017 GCA_964448255.1 uncultured bacterium
GTAAAAAGTAAAATCTTAAATGTTTGCATAAAAAAAATCCTTTTTTAATAGTTTTATATAAATTTTTTTCTTTTCATTACAGTATTTTTAGATGCAATAGCATTTTAATTCGAAACGACTTATCTAAATCGTAAGCAATATTTTTTTTTCGGTTCTTGATTTTCGTATTATGAGCTATTATATTGAGCGTCCGTTAATTATATTATCAGATTTATAATGTGAAGGTTGGAGATTCGATTCCTCTTTCAGGCAATAGGGTGTATATATGCAAAAATTTTTATTTTTTTTTACTGTAGTTATGATTCCTTTTCTTTTTTCTGCTGAAAAAGATTTGAAAGTTTCTATTGCTATTCCGTGCATATATAAGCATTTTTCGCATATTGAAAAATTAATCGATTTATATGCTAAGCAAACTGTTAGACCTGATGAGATTGTAATTTCTCTTTCAGAGAGTAATTTAGTAGATCCACAAAAACTATTGGAAGTAGAAAATAAAAAATACCCCTTCAACGTAGTAATTAAAAAGAGTAATGATAGGCAATCAGCTGGTAAGAATAGGAATATTGCTGCTGAGAACTCATTTGGAGAAATAATTATTCTTCAAGATGCTGATGATTTGCCACATCCACAACGTGTTGAGATAGTAAAATATTTTTTTAATGAATATGATATTGATCATTTGCTTCATTTCTGGATACCAGATGATGAATGGAAAAGTAAGAATAGGGAGGCATTGGAAAATTTTAATACTGAATTTGAAAACTATGAGAAAAATAAAATCCAATATTTTTATAAAGCTTCAGTAAAAGAGATATTTGATATGCAAAAACCAGTACATTTTGGAAACCTTGCTATCAGAAGAAAGGTGCATGAAGAGATAAAATGGTCTAATGAATTTGTTTATGGAGAAGACACACAATTTAATGACAGAATATTAAGCAATCCAGCATTTAAATCATTAATTGTAGAAGCGAGTCTTTTGAAATATAGAAATCTTTTATCTGAATATAATTGGGGAAATATTGTTTATACAAAAAAGGAGATATATGAAAAAGCGATTAACGATTTTGTTTGGGTGTATCCTTTGCATATTATTATGCGTGTATTGCGCTTATGCCTTTAAAAAACCGAAAAATGTATATTTTATTTCTGGATTGGGTGATCAGTTATTAACATTTGATGGAATTGCTTGTGATAGTGATATTCTGCCATATAAAAAATTAGCAGATAAGTTTACTAAGTTGGGATATAATTTCATTCCAACAAGTTATAATAAAGATGCTTTAAAACATTCTAAGAAAGTATTTCCAAAAAAATTAAAAGATGTAGCGTGTATTTTTTCTCATAACATGCCGGATAGAGAAAATTTAAAAAGAGTCAAACCTTCACTCCTAGATAAAATGGTAATTATTATTACTGAGCCTCCTCATACTGTGCCTTTTAATTATGATGAAGAAGCTGTAAAATGTTTTAAAAGGATTTTAACCTGGGATGATACAAAAGTTGATAATGAAAAATATTTCAAATACTACTTTGTAGAAGCTCATATGGAAATGGATGTAGATTTAGTTCCTTTTGAAGAGAAAAAATTGTGTACAATTGTTTGTAGTAACAAACAGTTTTATCATGAAAATGAACTATATACTCAAAGAAGAGAAGCTATAAATTATTTTGAAAACAATGCTCCTAATGATTTTGATTTTTATGGAAGAAGCTGGGAATATTTAGGGTATCCATCATATAAAGGTGCAATAAAAGACAAGCAAGAAGTTTTAAAGAAATATAAGTTTTCAATTTGTTATGAAAACATATGTAAGGAAAAAGGATATATTTCTGAGAAGATTTTTGAGAGCTTTGCTGCGGGGTGTGTTCCTATATATTGGGGCGCTGATAATGTCACAGAATATATTCCAGAAAATTGTTTTATTGATAGAACGCATTTCAAAGATCATAGTGAACTTCATGCATATATTTCTAATATGACAAAAGATGAATATAAAAATTATCTAGAAAATAT
>CAYUWE010000267.1:0-1129 GCA_964448255.1 uncultured bacterium
TGCTAGCATACCATATTCCTAGCTGTTCTGCTGATAGGCTTAATTTGTCTAAAAAATGGAGTTAAATTATTTACTTATGGGATTAATTGTTCTAGAAGAACAATTAGCAAATATAGAAATGAACTTCTTATCGGCTCTATCGTACAGAGAAAATCATGAAGTTAAGTTAACATAATTAGGTTCAACAACAACTTCTTTTGACATCCTTTCAAGAATACTAATAGGAGCTTTTTCAGGATTCATTAATGCCCTTCTTGGAATTATAAAAATCAACTCAATAATATCTTTTTTCTCCTGAGCACAGCTAATAGAATCTGTAAATCCAGCCCATGTAGATAATGGTGGGAAAGTCCAACATTTTTTCATTGAATTTTTTTGGAATTCTTTATTTTCCTTTAAGAAATTTTGTAATCGAAAAAGAAAATGATCATATGGAGATAGTCTTTTAGCTGGAAAAAGAAAGCTTTTCATTTTCTTTAAAAAGATTTTTTCTAGAAAAGATTTGTTTTTCACTTTTGGGAAAAACAAAGGTTTTCTCCCTCCAAACTGTTCCATAATAGATGAAAAAGAATCCGATACAAACCATTGTCTTTTCTCTTCTTCATTCACATTTGCAACAATCCTTAAGATCCTATCTCCATTAAGGTAATGGTTAGGCAAAAAATCTGTCTGCAGGGCAATGTTTTTATTAATTTCACAACAAGCTGGCCAATATATCGCTTCAGCAAACTTCCATGCATCTACATATGGCAAAAATATTTTAGAAAAAATAGTCTTTCTTCTTTCACAAAAATCAAAAAGAATTTGAGATGCTTTTTCTTTTATAGAAGAATTTAACCTTACAGATAAGCGTTTTTCTGTTGGATATATATGAATAGGTTCATTAATTTTACCTAAATTATCTTTTTTGAAAATTAATGAAAAATACTTATCGATTTCTAAAGACGAAAAAAATGAATTTTATAAATCTTTTTTTCCACTAGCTAAAAGTATAATAACCGGCATTGAAAAGAGAAAACAAACATTATTAAAAATTACGCTAGCTATTTTACAAAGACAAAAAAAATATCTTTTAAATGAAGGCAACTTAAAGCCTCTGACAATAAAAGAAATGGCAAAATATCTTCAG
>CAYUWE010000267.1:1139-2013 GCA_964448255.1 uncultured bacterium
TTTTGATAGATCCAATGAAATACTAGGAAAAGATAAAATTTTATCATCTTACATCATCTCACATAAATTACTAGATTTTTCATACACTTTGTCTTCAGATGAAAAATCTATTAGATCCTTTCCTATTTCAATTAATTCAGGCATGTATCAGCCTCCTATTTTTTCAAAAAATATGAAAAATAAATCATTCTCCAACGTAAAGTTTTATCTTTATTTTCCATAACGTAGTTCTCTATCTGCTTACTTGAATATTTTGAAAATAATACTATTTCCTTATCTGTAAGCCTAAATAATACAAAAAGAGCTCTTTTTTTATCCTCAAAATACGCTCTTAATTTTCTAAAAGCTTTATTAAATACATAACGAATCTTTAATAATCGAAATAAACCAAGACTTGCCCAAGTAAAACAAAAGAAAAGAGATGTAAAAGAAAAAATTGATAAAAAACAAAGTATAAAAAATATCCATACTTCCCAAGAATTTCTTATAACTGGCCCTAATACTTTCCTTAAAGATTTGGAAGAAGTAAAATAGGCAAAAATTTCTTCAGTTTTGTTTTCATTAAATGCAATTCTAGAAGCATGAATAGCTTCATGAGCTAGTATTTCATCAATAGAATATATCCCAAATAATGACCTTTTTTTAAGAGATTTTTTTATCTGAACTATAGGTATATTTATGTCTTTTCCCCCTTCAATAATCCATGTTGCAGCCCCTTGAAACATAGACAATTTACGATTATCAAAGAAAAATGAAAAATATTCGGGAGATATATCAAATAATTCCCTAACTCTAGACTTTGCCCAACTAAATAAAGAATATTTAGCCTTCATTTTCAAAGAAAATGGAGCTTTTTTATTAATAATTTTTAAAC
>CAYUWE010000268.1:0-2009 GCA_964448255.1 uncultured bacterium
ATGGACGCTGTTTTTATCTTTATAAACCCTCCAAGTATGGAAGAGCTTGAAAATAGATTGGTTAAAAGACACTCAGAATCTGATGAAACTCTTAAAAAGAGACTCTCCTGGTCTAAAAAAGAATTAACTTTGTATTCATTTTATGATTATGTGATCATTAATGATGATTTCAATAAAGCATATGAAGAATTGCGCGCAATTATTCTAGAACAAGAAAAAGGAAAAAAATAGAAAATGGCTAAGAAAAAATATTTGACTAATGAACGTTTAAAAGGGAAATTTGCTAATAATTTTGATTTAGCAAATTTTGCTATTGCACTAGCAAAAGAACATATTCAAAAAGAAGAGCCAGCGCAGCTAGGCCCATTGGTAGAAGAGCTAGTAAAGATTGTAAAAGAAGGCAAGATAGAAGAATCTAAATAGCTATGTCAAAAAAGATACTAATTACATCAGCTCTTCCTTATGCTAATGGACCTTTGCATTTTGGTCATATTGCTGGGGCCTATCTCCCTGCAGATTGTTATGCTAGATATGAAAGATTACAAAAAAATGATGTTTTATTTTTATGTGGATCTGATGAATATGGCGTAGCTATCACTATGAGTGCTGAACTAGCAAATAGAACACCAAAAGAGCATGTTGATATTTTCCATGAAATGAATAAACAGCTTTTTTCTAAGTTAAAGTTCTCTTTTGATCATTATTCTAGAACAACGTGGGAAGGGCATAAAGATACAGTAAAAAAATTTTTTTTAGATCTTTTGAAAAATGGATATATCGAAGAAAAAGAAGAAGATCATCTTTATTCAGAAAAAGACAAGAAATTTCTAGCTGATAGATATGTTGTTGGCACATGTCCTAAATGTGGATATGAAAATGCAAGGGGCGATGAATGTCAAAACTGTGGTGCTAGCTATGAAGCTATTGAGCTTATTAATCCAAGATCAAAGATGACAAATAGCCCTCTTTTAAAAAAGAAAAGTAAGCATTGGTATTTAAGGTTTGATAAGTTTAAGGATCAATTAAACGACTGGCTAAAGACAAAAAATCTAAAGCCTAATGTTTTGGCATTTACAAAAAACTACATCAAAGAATTAAAGCCAAGAGCAATTACAAGAGATTCTTCTTGGGGGATAGAAATACCACTAGAAGAAGCAAAAGGAAAAGTATTTTACGTTTGGTTTGATGCACCTATAGGATATATTTCTGCAGCAAAAGAGTGGGCAGAAAAGATTAATAAAAAAGATAGGTGGAAAGACTATTGGTTTGATAAAGATACAAAGTTAGTTCATTTTATTGGGAAAGATAATATCCCATTTCACACTGTATTTTTCCCTGCTATGATAATGGGGCAGAATTCACCATATATATTACCAGAAAATGTTCCAGCGAATGAATTTCTACTACTCGAAGGCAAGCAATTTTCAAAATCTGAAGGGTGGTATATAGATTTAGAGGAATTCTTTTCAAAATATACAGTTGATCAAATTCGCTATTATCTAGCGTCTAACGCGCCCGAAACTTCAGATGCTGAATTTACCTTCAAAGAATTCCAACAACGCTGTAATGGGGATTTATTAGGCAAATTTGGCAATTTTATTTATAGGACTCTAACCTTTGCAAAAAATAATTGCGAAGCAAAAGTGCCTTCAATAAATAAATTTGAGAAAATCGATGAAGAATTTTTAAAAGATATCAAACAACATATAGATGAAATTGCTAAAGCCTATGAGAATTTCCATTTACGATTAGCAACACAGCTAATAATGGAATTAGCACATAAAGGAAATATCTATTTCGATACAAAAAAACCATGGAAATTAGCAAAAGATCCATCGAAAAAAGATGAAATGTATGCAACTATTTTTTGTTCTATAGAGTGTATTAAAGCTTTAGCATTAGTATCATCTCCGATTATGCCAGAAACTTCTCAAAAGGTATGGGAAATGATTGGGAATACTACTCTATTAGAAAAAGAATCTTGGGAAGATATAAAAAAACACCATATC
>CAYUWE010000269.1:0-1510 GCA_964448255.1 uncultured bacterium
CTAGAATATCTAAGCTTGAAACTGAGTTTAATAATCTAAAAGAGCAAGTTACTATATTACCAAATAAAGAATTGGTAAATTCTTTAAGTAAAAGTTTAGAAGAATTTAAAAAAGAATATCGTGAGGATTCTAAAAGTCGGCAAGAGGAGATCTCAAAGTTAAATGATCGACTTACTGATTTTTTATTAAAATGCAACGAAAAAAATGATTGATTTCCTAAAAGAAAACAGTCAAAAAAGTACAACTAGATTAGTAGTTATAGCATTAACAGTTGGGCCTTTATTGGTCCAGCTGGGCATGCTGATAAGAATAATTATTTGTTGTTTTAATGACTGTAAAATAGAATGGTCGCAAATGGCTTTATTGTATCCTGCAATGGCTATGTACATAGCTAGTATACTTTATCCAAAAGTAATGCAGAAAAAGATTGAAAATGATTCAAAAAAAACCTTATAATAATAGTGAACAAAAACTATAATTATGATTGGTAAGAAAGAATTATTAGCGAGATTTTCAGACTTAGTATTTGATGATCCAACACACACATACACAATAGATGGTGAGGTTTATCCTTCTGTATCTTCTATAATAAAGAAGTTTTATAAAAGGCCAGACTTTAAAATGGTTGCAAAATTTACAGCTAAAAAATACAATAAAACTGTTGAAGAAGTTTTAGATAATTGGAAAGCTAAAAATGAAGAGTCTATTGTACTAGGAAACAATACTCATAATTTTGCAGAAGACTATATAAATGGTTTAGATGTTAAACCAGAAACATTGCAACAACAAGCTGCTGTTGAGTTTATAGCAAGTATTCAGGAACAATACGAAGTTATTGCTACTGAGCTACAAATGTTTTGTAGGAAAAGGAGATATGCTGGTACAGCTGATTTAATTCTTAGAAACAAACAAACAGGAGGAATCGTTATTGCAGATTGGAAGACTAATAAAGATTTATTTAAAAATTATAAAGGCACAAAAATGTTATCGCCTTTTAACTTTTTATTAGACAATCCTTTTAATCATTATCAGTTACAGTTTTCTCTGTATCAGATATTGTTGGAAGATGAAAACTTAAAAGTTGAAGATAGGATTCTTATTCATTTAAGAAGAGATGGCACTTATGAGTCATATAATACAGTAGATTATACTGATAAGTTAAAATTATTTTTAGATGACAAACAAGGAGATAATACAGAGAGTTCAGAGCCTATATTCTCATGGAGTGGAATCCGATGATACTAGGCTTTCTGATCGACACATATATAATAAGCTCATAACATCAAGAGCAAAGATATTAACACAACAGGCTAATGTTAGAAAAAAGATTTCTGACTTTAACTATAATGTTCTACCATGCATAGAGTTACAATTATTACCAATACACGAGTGCCCATGTATTCCTCCTTTAGGATGCAAGATGTATAGATCAAAGCACAAACTACCAAAAATCATTACTTCCTTAAATAAACACATGGTCCAGGCAGTATCATCATTAGATGGTACTGTC
>CAYUWE010000269.1:1520-1976 GCA_964448255.1 uncultured bacterium
CACCGTAAACACTATCTCCAATAGGATCTTGACCTTCTGCAAAATTAGCTGTAAGTATAAATCATACGATAAATACACTTCTAAGAAACCTGATTACTTTATTAAAAATGATTACTTATATATAACCCATTATAATGAAATAGAAGTTATATCTGTAGTTGCTTTATTTGAAGAACCAGAGAAAGTTTCCCTCTTCCCATCTTTTTGTAACGAACAAGTTGATTGCGAAGGCAATCCTATTATTTGTGAGGATTGCATTGAGTGCATGTCTATCTTAGATCAAGAGTTTCCTTTAGATTTAGATTCTATTGAGAATGCTATACAAATGGCATTAAATGAATTAGTATTACAATTTATTCAAACACCTGAAGACACTTCTAATAATAGTAGGGATTCTTTAGATCAACAAAGTAAATAATGAAAGATTCAATAAAGCAATCTTATAAACAATACGAA
>CAYUWE010000270.1:0-1961 GCA_964448255.1 uncultured bacterium
AGTTCTTTGTTTTCAGGTTTAGCGTCTAACCAACTCTTAACGATATTTAGAGCTGAATCCATAGAAGCTAGATACTGAAGCTGTTGAAAATCTTTTATTGGTTTCATATTAAAATAATTTATATTCCGCTTCTTTTATTCTCTGTTCTGCTATGTCAAAATAGTTATCGTCTAACTCAATACCTATAAAGTTTCTTTTAGTGTTTACACAAGCTACTCCTGTACTCCCTGACCCCATTGTAAAATCTAAAACTGTTTCATTTTCGTTGGTATAGGTTTTTATTAGATATTCCATTAGCTCAACAGGTTTTTGTGTTGGGTGTTGTTTTTTTCTACCTGCGTTAGTTATAGTTATTATATTCTTAGGGTAGGCTTTTTTATCATCATAATCTTTAGCAAATCCGTTTTTCTTATCACCAAAAGCAGTTCCGTAATTTGTTTTTATATTTTTATTTTTATTTAAACCCTTTGAAATTGGCCTTAGTGATTTTTTCTGCTTTTTTGTCATTATAGGGTAGTAGTTATGCTTCCCTTTACTAAATACAATTATTTCTTCAGAAATCTTTAAAGGTCTATATTTAGCTACAAAAGGATTACCGTGCAAAACTTTGTTCCAAACCCAATCATACTTATAGTTTTTAATATTACTCATTCTTAAAGCACTACTAAAAGGCTCACTTCCAAACAATACTATTGCACCATTAGGTTTAATAATTCTATTTAATTGTTCCCACATCAAATCAAAATCTATTACACTATCCCATTTACAAGCTGTTGTTCCATAGGGGGGGTCAGTAATAATAGCGTCTATTGAAGCGTCAGGAATTGACTTCATTACTTCTAAACATTCGCCTTTTCTTAAATCTATATTCATAATTTTATTTTTTAATAGTTATCAATCTCAGTTCCTATAGCGTCATCCATTTGCTCTATAATATATCTTATATCGCTTCTTTCAAATTTACCTAGATTAACGCCGCTTATAGTTATAACGAAATAATCTTTATCCGTTTTATTTATACTAAACCTTCTCATATTACAGCTCATCAAAATTAACAATAGGTCTACATCCTCCGTCCCAAGCTTTAAACTGCTCTACTGCTGTCTGAATAGCTAAAGCTGACTCGAACTCATCATTTTGTGCTAATAGGTCTGCAATCTCCATAAAGCTCTCAGGCTCTACTCCATACATAAGCTGTACGAATGTTAAATTAAATGTTTCTTTGTATTCTGTGGTATTTCTATATTTACTCATTATATTAGGTTTTTAAATTTCTGATTCTACGTAAAATTGTGATAAGTCGATTAGTTCGTCAATAAAGAATGCTTCATATAATTGCAAACAAGCCTCTAACTTTAGTTTGCCTTTATTAAGTGTTTCTTGAGATGCTTTAAAGATTCCTATGTCTGTAGTCGTTTTATCAATTACAAGCCAATAGAACTCAGGTACATTATAGATTTGAGTATATAAATAAGCTTGAAGGTCGTAATCATACTTATCTATAGTGAAAGCGAATTGATTCTTAATACTACCGTCTTTAAGCTCTATTTGCTTTAAACCGTCATTTGTAGTCTTGACATCAGCTACGAACTCACCTGCTCTTAGAATGTCTGCTTTTGCTCTTACAGGTATCTGACCGAACATCTCTAAAGCTCCTACTTCTACTTCTGAACCTTTAAGGAATTCAACACATCTGTCATTTTGCATAAAGGCCGTAGTTATACGGTTATTCATATACTTCTCTTTTAGCGTGTATGTGTAAGGAGCTCCATTCTGCTCTACGGCTAATTTCCACTTCTTTGTGTTTTTAGATGATGTATCTACAAAAGTGAACTGCTCGTATTTCTGAGGCTCTAAGATTTGTGTGTGAACTAATTTACCGTCACGCAAGGCTTGAGTTTCAGGCGAAGGGTTTCTACGCTTGTATTCAAACCATTTAGGACTCTTTAGAAGCCATTTAA
>CAYUWE010000271.1:0-1955 GCA_964448255.1 uncultured bacterium
GCTTCAACTTTTAAAGAAGCTATCCGTTGGGGAGCAGAAGTTTTTCATACACTAAAAAAACTATTAAAAGAAAATAACTATTCAACTTCTGTCGGAGATGAAGGAGGCTTTGCTCCTAATCTTTCATCAAATGAAGAAGCTCTTTTATATATAGTAAAAGCCATAGAAACAGCAGGATATAAACCTAAAGAAGACATATCTATTGCAATCGATGCTGCTGCTTCTGAGTTTTATGACAAAGAAACAAAAAAATATATCGAAAAGAAAAAGAAATTATCAGGTAAAAAATACATATCAAGATCTTCACACGAACAAGTAGAGTACTTATCAGAACTATGCAATAAATTCCCGATAGATTCAATTGAAGATGGACTTGATGAAAATGATTGGGAAGGATTTCAGCTTCTTACAAAAAAAATAGGTGATCATATACAAATAGTTGGTGATGACTTATATGTAACAAATCCAAAATTCCTTGAAAAAGGAATAAAAGAAAAGTCAACAAATTCTATTCTAATAAAATTAAATCAAATAGGAACTCTTAGCGAAACTATAGAAACAATTAATCTTGCTCATAAACATGGTCTTTCTACAATTATTTCCCACCGCTCTGGAGAAACTTGTGATACATTTATCGCAGATTTATCAGTTGGAACAAAAGCCCTTCAAATAAAAACTGGGTCTCTTTCTCGTAGTGATAGAGTAGAAAAATATAATAGGCTTCTAGAAATAGAAGATGAACTTGGACATCATGCGCATTACTATTACCATTAATTTTCTATGACAAATCTAAGAAATAAAACGCTAATTATTGGGAAAAACAGTTATATTGGATCAAATTTATACACATCTTACAAAAAACTATGCTCTGATATAATAGGAACTACCCGTAATGATATTTCCGATCCATATTATTTTGATCTTTTATCACCTGATATTTCTCACTTTAATCTAGAAAATTATAAATGGGCTATTATATGTGCTTCTATTCCAAATGTTGCAAAATGTGAAAATGAAAAAGAACTTTCATTTTCTCTTAACGTTACAGGAACTATAAATCTAATTAAACAATTACATGAAAAAGGAGTTAAAATTATCTTTCTTTCTTCTGATTATGTTTTTGATGGGGAAAAAGGAAACTATAAAGAAAATGATACTGTATCTCCCATCTCAAATTATGGGGTTCATAAAGCTATTGTAGAAAAAGAAATTCCAAATATCTGTGGCACAAACTTTTTAATTTTAAGGCTTAGCAAAATATTTAGCCTTCAACCAGATAGTACATTGCTTTTTGAAATGATTAACAAATGGGAGAAACATCAAATTGTATCAGCAGCCTATGATCAAATTTTTTCCCCATTACTAATTGATGATCTATTCTCAATAATTTATCTACTACAAGAAAAAAATGCTTCTGGAATTTTTCATGTTTGCTCTAATGCCGCTTGGAGTCGCTATGACATAGCTATACTTCTTGCTAACAAACTTAAGACAAATTTAAATTTATTAAAAAAAATCTCATTAGATGAATTGAATGAAACTTTCAAACGCCCTAAAAACACTTCTATGAATAATTCTAAACTAACTAAGCTTCTAAATTATAAGACTAAATCTATACAAACACTTATAGAACAATCATTTTAAATTTATTCCAACACCAAAAAGATAATGAGCCATTGGAAAATATCCTGTATGTACTACCTCATCATTCATTGAAAAAATCAACACATTAGAAAAATAGTTGTTTAACAAGTCCTTAATACTTTTAGCATCTTTTAAATTTACATGGCCTATCATACTTTCTTCACTTGCATATTTACTTGCTGTAATATTCGGTGTTCCTAATATACATATAGAATTTTTGTCTAAAGAATCTATAATATTTTTCATTACTTTTTCTTCAAAATCATGTTCAATATGTTCAATAAAATCTAACGCAAAAACACCATCAAAAG
>CAYUWE010000272.1:0-1931 GCA_964448255.1 uncultured bacterium
CTGAGAAAAGCCAATCTATCATACTATCATCATCTGATGGTATTTGCCTTCTTTGCCTGAGGTATGCCACATTGTCTAAGATATATAGAAAAATTCCAATATTTATATATAATTTATTTTCATTGGTAAGTAATTGATATAATTTAATTAATATGTCTTGCCTATTAATTAATTTGTCTCCTTCTATTCTAAAAAAGATAAATTTCATTTTCTTTTCTAACTTCAAAAAACTCATCAAATCTACTTGTATCAATATGTCTGCTTTCTAGAGATTTTATGAATGATTCTTTGAGCTGATTTAATTGCATTTTACGATAAACTCGAAGGCTAGACGGAAGAATCTTAAGTAACGCAGTAATACTAATTGGTATAGCTTTTTTAAATATCGCAGCCTGGCAATTTTCAAACGCTTTATTAAAGATATCCTGAAGACTTCTAAAGCGGGCTACAGTTTTTTCGCTGAATGATGTCATTCTATCAAATAAAAAATTTCGTACTAATGCTACCATGATAATAAATTAAATTATTTTAATATTGATTTCAGAAATATTTTATTAAATTAGATTGTTAATCTAAACTATTAAAATATTGATTATTATTAGAGTGAAGAATTATCTAATATTATCTTCTTGAAATTAATGACTATAACTGGTTAAATGCTAGCAGCTTAATACTATATAGGAGCGGGATATGAAAAGGTATTATTATATAATTATGGCATTAATGCTGAGTTTATTTGGCGGCAGTTTAACAGCAAGGAGTATAAATATGAAAATGTCTGAGCCTAAGGAAGCTATGGAGTTTCAAGAGGGAAAAGAATATAAAGCAATTATCCACACTGATAAGGGTGATATAGTATGTGTACTATATCCAAAAGAATCTCCACTTTCAGTTACAAATTTCATAAAACTATCAAAAAGCGGATTCTATAATGGTTTAACTTTTCATAGAGTAGTTCCAGGATTTGTAGTTCAAGGGGGAGATCCTATAGGTAATGGATCAGGTGGACCAGGGTATACTATACCTGCAGAAATAGGACTTATTCATGAGAAAGGAGCGCTTTGTTGGGCAAGATTGCCGGATCAAGTGAACCCACAAAAGAGATCATCTGGATCTCAATTTTATATAACTTTGGAAAAAGTTCCTTATTTAGATGGTGAATATACAGTATTCGGACAAACTATAGAAGGGCAAGAAATAGTTAATAAAATTGAACAAGGTGATATCATTAAAAAGGTCGATATTTTAATCGAATAATTGGAAGATTTATATAATTATTAGAAAAAAAACCGTTAATTAGCGGTTTTTTTTAAATTTTTTTTTAACAATCAAAATAGCCCCAGAACAATTTATAAATTATATTAATATCATTTTTTGAATTCTATTTCAAAAAAAAATCGTAAAGAAATTTGTTTTTTTATTATAAATATTGTATATTAAAGTTATAAGAATAAATAAGTTTATTATTGTATTCTTCAGATGTAATAAGGAGGAAGTCTATTATGTTGAAGAGAAAAAGAAGAAAAGCTGCTTGCAAAAAATGCAAAAAACCAGCAGCTAAAAGAAAAAAAAGAAGAAAAGTAGCAAAAAGAAAAGCTCCTAAAAAAAGAAAAGTAGCAAAAAGAAAAGCTCCTAAAAAAAGAAAAACTAAAAAAAGAAAAGCTAAAGTAAGAAAAGTTCGTAGACGCAGAAAAGCTAAAAAATAAGACTTTTTCTACCTTTTCAAATTTTTTCAAATCGAGTAAATCTAAATGAATTACTCGATTTTTTTTTAGTTTGTAGTTTTGATTTCGAATTCATTACTTAGATGGTTAAATAGCTTCTCAAATTTCTCATAAGGCATTTGTTTTAAAAGAATTAGACCGTTGGCTTTAGATATTACTTTATTAGGGTGATATTTAAAGAAATTCTCTCCAAGGAAGATTTTTATT
>CAYUWE010000273.1:0-274 GCA_964448255.1 uncultured bacterium
GTTGCTGCTTGAACGTCAGAGATAGCAGCTTTTAAAAATTCTATTTTAGCGCCATCTACCATTTTCAAAATAATAGTTT
Organism: uncultured bacterium; assembly: GCA_964448255.1. Classification (GTDB taxonomy): domain Bacteria; phylum Chlamydiota; class Chlamydiia; order Chlamydiales; family SM23-39; genus CAYUWE01. Next base: position 80 of record CAYUWE010000273.1, read on the forward strand.
GTTCTTTTACCTCAACAACGGTTCCAATAATCCCCATTGCAGTAACTTTATCACCGATTTTTATTGAATTTCTTTGTTCTTCAGCACGTTTTCTTCTTCTTCTTTCTGGTCTCCATAATACGAAATAGAAAACTACAAGGAAAATACCTATCATTATTAGTGTTTGCATATATCCTCCTTGTCTACCTGGTGTGG
>CAYUWE010000273.1:284-1923 GCA_964448255.1 uncultured bacterium
TAAAAATGATGCTGAAAATAATGAAGCCATTCCACAAATTAATGTTGTAAGTTTCTTCATAAAAATTTTCCTTTACTTGATAATAATTAGCTTTATTGAAAAGAGTTCCAATTATTAATAAAGATTGCCTGAAGATAGCTCTAAAATCAAGAGAAAAGGAATTTTTTATACTCTTTCTAATAAAACAATATTTTCAACATGAATAGTATGTGGAAATTGATCTATTGGTTGAATAATTTTTATTATATATTCATTTGATAAAATTAAATCGCTGCAATTATTTCTTTGAGTCTCTGGATTACAAGAAATATATAAAATCTTTTTAGGCTTTAAACTTTTTTATTTGATGCATAGCTAATTCATCAAGACCTGATCTTGGAGGATCTACAACAATAAGGTCTGGATAAAGAAAATCCTTTTCTTTTCTTAAATTTGTTAATACTTTTCCAACATCACCTTGGTGTAATTCAAAATTCGAAATTCCATTAATAGAAATATTTTTTCTAGCATCAACTACTGCATCTTTGTTTAACTCGATTCCTATAACTTTTGTAGCAGTTAATGAAAATATCATTCCTAATGTTCCAGTACCACAATATAAGTCATAAACAATCCCTGCAGGTACTGAAGCTATTTCTATAGCTTTTCTATATAATATCTCTGCTTGGATAGTATTTGGCTGAAAAAACGATAAGGGACTAATTTTAAATACTAACTTTTTGTTATCCGCTATATGTATATATTCTTCAATAAAATCAGAGCCTAATAATTTAATTTCAAAAAACTGTGTTGGTTTTCCTTTTGCTACTTGATGAATGCGAAGAAAAACAGTTAAATTATCATCAGGCAAACAACTTTTAATACAACTAGCAAAACTATTTATCTGTTTATCTGTTAATGCATAAGATGCATTTCCAGATACCGTCAAAATAATCATTTTTTCATTTGTATGTTTACCTTCTCTTAAAGTAAGAGTACGTAAACTACCTTCATCACAATTATAGTTATATGCTAATAATGAAGAGTCCTCCCACCACCCCCTTACACTATTTACAACTTTTGAAAACCAAGGATTAGCTAAGAAACATTTTTCTAAATTAAATACATATCTATTGGCTCTGGCAATCATCAGCCCAAGATATCTTTCACCTTTTTTATTTTGAGAAAATGAAAACTCCATCTTGTTGCGATAGTTCCAATAATTATTAGCTGGAATAATTGGATAAAGATCAATATTAGATTGTGTAATAAACTCTTGAAATTGAGAAACAACAATTTTCTCTTTTTCTTTTAATTGATCATTATACGCCAAAGCTTGCCAATTACACCCTCCACATATGTTTGCATGAGGACATTTAGTTTCTATTCTTTTTTTAGATGGTATATTTACATTAATCAACCTAGCTTTAATCTTACCTTTTCTTTTTTTATATAAATAAGCCAAGACTGTGTCACCTGGAATGGTATGAGGCACTTCAACTTTGGTATTATTATGATATCCTACTCCATCACCTTTTTTATTATATTCTTCAAAATAAGTTACCTCGTTTGTTTTTATCCTTCTTCGCTGTTCTGGTTTTTCATCACTATAACCAATAGCAATTACAATTTCAGCACTTATTTCTGTTGGATAACTGTG
>CAYUWE010000274.1:0-1921 GCA_964448255.1 uncultured bacterium
GTAGATAATGAAATTCCTACTAAAAATAAACTTTTTAAAAATAATTTTTTCATATTATTTACCTATTAAAAAAATGGTTTATGTTTCAATAATATCTAGACATTTGATAAAATAATATTGAAGCTAATCCAGTTATAGCACTTATAGAACCAAATTGAACAACTTCGCTCCAATTTCTAGATTTTATAGCTAAAATTGCTTTTACACCATAAACACAGGAAAACGTTCCAAATCCATAGCTAAACAAATGTCCTGAAGGCCTAAGCAATTATTACGCATAGTTTCTGTTGGATAATCCCCGCAAGTAGTCAAGAATTGGTCCGTTTGTTTGTTTTGTAATTCCATTAAATGAAAATATGACATAAATCACCTTAAAATATATTTTTTTCGTACTTTTGTTACCTTCTTGATTTTCTTTTCTTCAAAACCATGTTCTATTAAATATTCCATTTTATCCGGTTAATTAAATCCTTCAAAAAGAATTTTTTCATATTTTTTGCCTTTTATTTAGCTTTTTCACCGATGGCCATCAAATGGGAACTTATTCCCAATACAGAAGGCTCTGTTTCTATTAATTCAATAGCTTTAAGAAGTTTTTGACGTAAATTTTCATTATCCCAATTATGATTGCGTAAACAATATCCAAAACCTTCTATAGCATGAATAGAAACATCCTCAAAGCCAGACTCTTTAACTTCATTTTCCAATTCATTAGGCCAATGCGTAAAAAACTGTCCACCTTTATAGAAAAATTGTCCATAGGTTAAACTATTAAAAACCTCTTTTTCAAAATCTGGGTCTTCCATTTGTCCTTTTACAAATGCTCCTAAAACAGGACAAAACCTTGAAATAGCTACTGCAAAAAGTTTCCCTCCTGGTTTTAAAACACGATATGCTTCAGATAAAGCTATTTTACGATCAGCATTGTTTAAATGGTAAAGAGGACCCATAAATAAAACAATATCAGCACTATCATCAGCCATGTCAATCTTTCTTGCATCTCCCACAATATAACCTTGAAGAGGATTCTCTTTATGTTTTTTACCTAGTTTTATCGCCTCTTTTATGTTAGATGCAACTGGATCAATCAAATATACATTGTAGCCTTTATTTGCTAAATCAAATGAGTAAATCCCTGTTCCTCCTCCTACATCTAAAATTGTAGCTGGAGGTTTTGGTAAATATTGACTTAATAATTTATCAGTTCTCTCTTTTTCCAACCGTCCCATTTTTTTATATAGTCTATCTTTTTCAACTCCTGTTTCATAAAATTTTTGGATGTTTTTTCCAATAATAACTGAATTTTCTTCTAATGATATATTCTTATTATCTTGAGCTTGTAAATTAGTCATAAAAAAACCACAAAATATTCCTATTAAAATTATTTTTTTTATATTATTCCTATTTAAGTTTATCAACATTACCACCTTGATTTCTAATCCAAGCAATAATTTGATCTACATCATTTATTCCTTCTTCTAAAACAGCTTTATACACAAGATAACTACTTCCAACTGGGGTGCGACCAAATGGCTTAGCTAATGCATGCTTAACTTTTAATATTATTTCTCTTTGTTTTGAAGTCATCTGATTTTTAAAAGCTTGCATTTCTTGCATATTTTTTGTTAATACTTGAGGATCTTCTATTGCCCAGATATCTATTTTCCAAAGCCTGTGGCCATTATTAAAACGACATTGTAAAACAATTCCTTTAGGAACTTGAGTATATCTTTTATATAACTCTTTTTCTAACTCTATACTGGTCACATTTTTGTTCTTAATAAATGATTGTGCAGTATCCGCAAAAATATCGATTACATCATTTGAATTTCTAGCTTCAAAATAAACATCTAAATCAGGAAATACTAAAAGGTCTAAATATGTGCTTCCAGTGACATGTATACTACCTTTAGAAAGCAAT
>CAYUWE010000275.1:0-1919 GCA_964448255.1 uncultured bacterium
CTTATCTTTTTTCAAATACCGTCTGTCCAATAATAGCTTCAGTATCACTGAAAGTATTTGAACTATTAGAAAGTAGCGATCATTTAAGAAAAAAACTTAAAGAAAATACTAAATACTTTAGAGATGCCATGACAAAATTAGGGTTTACTACAACAAAAACAAATCATCCGATCATCCCAATTATGCTTGGCGATGCAAAATTAGCATCGCAGATGGCAGATAAACTACTAAAAGAAGGTATTTATGTAATTAGCTTTTCCTTCCCAGTAGTTCCAAAAGAAAAGGCAAGAATACGTACACAAATGTCAGCGGCACATGATAAAATACATTTAGATAAAGTTATCTCAGCTTTTGAAAAAATAGGTAAAGAATTAGGAGTGATATAATTATGAGAGCTTTAGGAAAGCTTAAAAAAGAAAAAGGTATCTGGTTATATGAAACTGAAATGCCAACAATTGGTCCTAATGATGTTTTAGTGAAAATTCATAAAACAGCAATCTGTGGAACAGACTTGCATATTTATGAATGGAATGACTGGGCAAAAAAAACTATTCCCGTCCCTATGACTATTGGCCATGAATTCGTTGGTGTTGTTGAAAAAGTTGGAGCTAATGTTAAAAGAATAAAAATCAACGATAGAGTTTCTGGAGAAGGACATATTACATGTAATAAATGTAGAAGCTGTAGAGCAGGAAAAAGACACCATTGCCCTAATACCATAGGTATTGGAGTAAATAGAACTGGATGTTTCGCAGAATATCTATCTATCCCCCAAGAAAATGTTGTTCATGTACCTGACGATATACCCGATGATATAGCAGCTATATTCGACCCTCTTGGAAACGCTGTTCATACAGTACTTTCTTATGATTTAGTTGCTGAAGATGTTTTAATTACCGGAGCCGGGCCAATAGGTATTATGGCTGTAGATATTGTCCGTCACATAGGAGCAAAAAATATCGTCATTACTGAAAAAAATCCATATAGGATAGACCTAGCAAAAAAAACAGCAGCTACAAAAGTAGTAAATGTTGATAAAACCTCACTTAATGAAGTCATAGAAGAATTAAATATACTCGATGGATTTGATATAGGATTAGAAATGTCAGGGAGCACTCATGCATTTAATGATATGATAGATGCTATGAGACCAGGCGGGAAAATCGCTTTATTAGGTCTACTTCCAAACGGTGCTAAAATAGATTGGATAAAAGTAATATTTAAAAGCCTTAATATAAAAGGTGTTTATGGAAGAGAAATGTTCGATACATGGTATAAAATGATAGCTATGTTGCAAAGTGGGCTTGATGTATCAAACGTGATAACACATAGATTTAATATTAATGATTACCAAAAGGCTTTTGAAACAATGGAAAGTGGAAATTCTGGGAAAGTATTAATTAATTGGCTTTCTTAATATCACTCTTCTCTTTTATTTAGCTTTCTAAAGTAAAAATCATGCATTGGAGATAAAGGGCTGTAATTTGCTTTTATCCAATCTAAAATAACTTTGCTAGTATAATGAACAACTTGTCTTTCACATTCACTTTTTGTAAAATTATAATTGAATTCTTTTTTTACCCTATTTTCAAAAATTTCTCTAGCTGCCTCATATTCTCTAGCAGCTTTTATAAAATCATCAGAAATGCCTACTTTCCACAACATTGGATTTATTTTCCTAAAATATTCTAAAGCATATTTTCCTGTTTTCTCTAATTCTTCCTCTAATTTTTCAATATCATTATCACCTATTTGATCTTGAAGGCTTCTAATCTCTCTTATAAATGCCTGTTTACTAGCATTCATATCTTTATATTCTTCAGACTTTCGAACTGCACCATAAGCAATATAATATTCCCATATTAATGTTATAGTACCTTCTTGTAGTGACACTCCAGTCATAATTCTCTCTTACTTTA
>CAYUWE010000276.1:0-681 GCA_964448255.1 uncultured bacterium
TTTTTATTACTTTGCAACCCCCGCCAAACATTTCCATTTCCTTCTAAATAAAAAAGTTTTTGCGTCTGATATTCCGCAAGAAAAGATAACAAAAGTAATTGTAAATTGTAGTCTGTTAGAGATGAATTTTTCTCTTGCAATATTTCATATAATTCAAATGGAGTAGCAAATTTTCGATCCTTATTCTCTTCATATAAATCTATTAAATATGGATTGTCTTTTAATTCAGCTAATAATATTTCATTAATAGTAGGTGATAAATAACTATCATAAGTATGTAGAGATAGAGATTCTTCCTTTTCCCAGGCATATGTTCTAGCTATATATAATGAAATTAAAGAATCTCTAGGTTTTAATCCTAACAGATGGTTATAAGTTTTTAGTGATAAATCAAAATTTCTATCATAACTAGCAATTCTAGCTTTCCATAGAAGCAATTTATAATTATCAGGGAAATCTATAAGTAAATCATCAATAATATTTAATGTCCGAAATGATCGTCCGTTTTCTAAGCTATCTGACATAAAATCCATTGACCAAGTTGTATTGACAAATTGTGGCACAGTTAATGGCTTTGGGTTGCGACTGGGCAGCCGCTTCTTGGGTCGAATCCGTTTATTTAAACCAAGCTCACAATAGATTCGTCGCACTCGTTTATGGTTCCAGCCATATCCATTTAAA
>CAYUWE010000276.1:691-1902 GCA_964448255.1 uncultured bacterium
GTCATAATCGCCATTTGCAGAATAAAGTAATGCCTTATCTAAATATGCTTCGAAATATTCTGGATCTTTTTGATTAATAATAGAATATATTTCTATGGCTTTATCATACTGTTTTGATGAAGAATATAACTTTGCAAGTCTATTTAAATCTTGGATAGATAAAGTATTTAAATATTTTTCAGATATATTTCTTTTTGTATAAAATATGGCATAAATATTATCAGAATCTTCACCCTCAACTTCTTCGAAATATCTTTTAGCTGTATTTTCTTCATGAAGAGATTCATATATCTTTCCAATTTCACTTAATGCTTTTTCTCTATATTCTTTATCATAAACTAAAGTTTCTAATTCCTCTATCGCTTCATTATATTGTTTATTCTCCTCTAGGCATAATGCATATATATAGATAGAAGAAGGTTTATAGGATAGTTTCTTTAATGCAATAGCCTCATTAAGGGCTAATTTATCTTTTTTTTCTTTTAAATATACTTCTATTAATAGCGTAAGAGCTTTTTCATCATGACTATCTTTAAACACAAGCAAATGACATATTTCTTCTGCATAATAATAGTTGTCTATACTTAGATATAGTTTTGCTAATTTTAAACTTACATCATGATCATCAGGAGTCTTAGTAAGATAATGTTTATATATATTTTCAGATTTACAAAAATCTCCCCATCCTTGGGCTACATCAGCATATCTTAAATCATCAACATAACATACATCTTTTCTATTTAAATGCTTTTGAATAACTCCATTAGCTATTCTAGCATGGCCAAGATGTGCTTGATAATATCCATATTCATTCCATACCAAATCACTCTCAGGATATTTTTTAAGTAACATCTCAAATTTTTCATTAGCTTTATCATTATCCTCTGATAAATAATACATTTTTGCTAATTCAATATTTGCTTGTTGATCTAATGGATGTTTTTCTAGATAGTTATTTAAATGTTTTGAAGCTTCATCAAAATTCTTATTCCATGAATATACTTGCCCTAGCTGTTTTTCTATTTCTTCTGAATGATCTATTTCATAAGCTTCTAATAGATATACAATAGCCTGGTCTTTATCATTTAAAGCAAGGCACATATTTGCAGCTTCAACTAAAACTTCTTCAGTAACTTCTCTTTCTAATAAAACCTCATATGCCTCTAGCGCTTCTTTATATTGTTTCTTTATAGCAGAACTTCTAGCTTGTT
>CAYUWE010000277.1:0-1898 GCA_964448255.1 uncultured bacterium
TTGAATATCTAAAGGACTATCAGCATGAGCACCGCCATTAATAATATTCATCATTGGGCATGGAAGAATATTAGCCTCTGTATTACCCAAGTAATGATAGAGAGGAAGTTTTTTTTCTATTGCAGCTGATCTTGCTATTGCTAATGATACACCAAGTATTGCGTTAGCTCCAAACTTAGATTTATTTTCCGTTCCATCTTCTTTTATCATTAATTTATCGAGAGGTTCCTGATCAAATATAGATTTTCCAATTAATAATTTTTGCAAAGGGCCTTTAACATTTGCTATAGCATTTAAAACACCTTTTCCAAAATATCTTGATTTATCTTTATCTCTAAGTTCAATAGCTTCATTTTCTCCTGTTGAGGCTCCTGATGGAATTTTTGCTTTTGAAACCGTTCCATTTTCTGTTGTTAAAATTACTTCAACTGTAGGAGTGCCTCTAGAATCTAGTATTTCTAAGGCATGAATAGATTTAATTTTTGACATATGTCATTCCTAACGTGGTAAGTTTTCTTCCATTGAGGCTTTAATTAAACTACGATATGAATCAAAACGCAAGGAAGAGATTTTATTTTGCTCTACCGCTTCTTTAACTTTGCAATTAGGTTCGTTTATATGTGTGCAGTTAGCAAATTGACAATATTGAGAATATTTTTTTATTTCAGGGAATTCATTTAATACATCTTCTTTTGTTAATTGCCATATGCCGAAGCTTTTTATTCCTGGTGTATCGATACAAAATCCACCTTCTTTTAATGGTATTAACGTAGCGGTTGTAGTAATATGAGCACCTTTATAAGTTTTTTTAGCAACAATTCCTGTTTTTAATCTTTTTTTTGCAATCTTATTAAGCAGTGAAGTTTTCCCAACACCAGATTGCCCAGAAAAAACTGAAGCTTTATTTTTCATAATTTCTTTTAATCTATCTAATCCTACTCTTTTTTTTGCACTTACAGGAATTACTGTTAGCCCACAATTTTCATATGCTGAGAAAAATTCAAAATATTCATTTTTTAATTTTTCATTTTTTTCTAATAAATCAATTTTATTAATGACAATTATTGGAGTCATTTTCCCTTTTTTTGCTACGATGATGTATCTGTCTATTAGAGAAGGTTTTAATGGCGGTGAAGCAACAGATGCTGTTATAAGAACTTGATCAATGTTAACAGCTATTATTTGCTCTTTTTTCTTTACTATATCTTCTCTTGAAAGGATAGAGAATCTATCTTCAACATAAGCAATGGTTTTGCTTTTTTTATCAAACCTTACGAAATCTCCAACGGCAACAATATTTTTTATTAATGTTTTATCTTTTTTTAAAGCTCCTCTAAGTGTACATGTATATTTTTTGTTTTCGGCTTCTACAATTATATTTTCTCCTAAAATTGATAGAATTCTTCCTTTAGGAAGAGCGTTGAAAGAAGGGTCGAATTTATTTTTTTTCTGTAGCTTAGCATCTGTTTTTTTATAACGAGAACGATCTGTTTTTTGAATTTGTTTTCGTTTTCTTTTTTCTTGTTTTTTATCTTTTGCATGAAAAGCTTCTTCATGAAAATAAATATCGATTTTGTCTTTCATGGCATAGCTCGTTTAATAGTATACATTATAATTCCTCCTGCTATAGCAACATTTAAGGAATCTCCTTTTTCCATTGTAATAGATATAAGATGTTTTTCTAATTTTTTTAAGTATAAACCGATTCCTGAAGATTCATTTCCCAAAGCCAATATTAATGGAGTGGAAAATTTGATTTTATTGAGAGCTTTACCTTTGATATCTGCTAAATAGAGATTAAATTTATTTTTTTTGATAAACTTTGTCATTTCTATTTCATTAAATTGACATATAGGAATATCAAAGCAAGCCCCTTTAGAAGCTCTTATAGCTTTATC
>CAYUWE010000278.1:0-1892 GCA_964448255.1 uncultured bacterium
CTTTAGAATTTTCTTTTTTAATTTCTTTTAGCAATGCGTGGTATTTTTCTCTTTCTGTCATATATATTTCGTCATTATGATCTTTTCTTTTACATGAGCAGTATGTTGGGATCTCTAATACATCGATTTTATATATTTCTTTAAATTCATTTGCTTCTGTAATAGCAGTTCCAGTCATTCCAGCAATTTTTTCATACATACGGAAATAGTTTTGAAGTGTAATTGTTGCATATGTTTGAGTTTCTTTTTGTATCGCTACAGATTCTTTTGCTTCGATAGCTTGGTGAAGACCATCAGAAAAGCGCCTTCCTGGTTGTGGGCGTCCTGTATTTTCATCGATTATTATTATTTTATTATCTTGAACTATGTAATCTACATCTTTTTCCATTAGAAGGTGAGCTCTAAATAATTGCCTTAAATTATGAGCTCTTTCTTTTCTCTGGGTATCTTCTTCTCTTATCTTTATTTTTTTCTGCATTTTTTCTTCATCAGAAAGAGAAGCGTCCTGATCAATTTTGGAATATTCATATCCTAAATCTAACATTACAAAGTCATTAGCTCCACAGTTAGAAGCAGAGTCACATTCACTCCAAGTTTGTATCCCTTTATCTGTTAATTCATATTCATTAGCTTTCTCATCAATAATTATAAAAAGCTTAGCTAAAGCTTCCGCTCTTTCAAATTTATTCTGTTCACTAAAGTAATATGTTTCACATTCTTCAATTTTCGCTCTTAAATCAGGATTTTCTTTTATTCTTTTGAGGATTTTATTTCTTGGCGTACCTTTATTTACCAACCATAATTTTTTTAATGCATCATTAAGTTGTTGTAGTTCTTCTTTATTCAATTTTCTTGGGGTTTCTTCTTCCTTTAATACTCCTAGTGCATCTAAAGCTTTTTTTGTTTCAGATGCTAATCCATTACATAATTCTCGTTGTTTACGTACTAACTGATCTACCCCAGATTTTAATTTATCATACATCTGTCTAGACTCTGAAGAAGGGCCAGAAATAATTAATGGTGTTCTAGCTTCATCTATCAATATAGAATCTACTTCGTCAATTATCGCAAAGTAAGGTTTCCTTTGACATTGCTCTTGTGTAGTAGTAGCCATAGAATTATCTCTTAGATAATCAAAACCAAATTCTGAAGCAGTACCATATACTATGTCAGCAGCGTAAATTTCATGTCGTTGATGTGGGGGTATGTCATTAGTTAATGCTGCAACATTTAGTCCTAATTTTCTAAAAATTGTTCCAATCCATTCACAGTCTCTTTTTGCTAAGTAGTCATTTACTGTAACTAAATGTACAGATTTTTCTGTAAGTGCGTTTAGATATAAAGGCATTGATGCTGTTAAGGTTTTGCCTTCACCTGTTTGCATTTCTGATATGGCACCACTGTGCATTGCAATAGCGCCTAATATCTGCACATTATAGGGAACCATATCCCATTTTTGATCGTATCCAGAAACGTGTATGTCTGTTCCCATTAGACGACGACAAATGTTTTTTACAACAGCATAAGCTTCTGGTAGAAGCTCGTCTGTTGTTTCTCCATTTTTAATTCTATTTTTGAACTCTAGTGTCTTGGCTATCACTTCTTCTTCTGATAAAGATTGATAGGTTTCCTCTATAGAGTTTATTTTTGATACTATCTTGTAGTACTTTTTGATACGTCTACTTTGGGCAGTGCCGAATATTTTTTTTTAATAATTGAAACATAAAAAATTCTTAATGAGATAAATCTTTGCTTTTGTGTAAAATTTTATGCGATAAAACAATTTCCTATCAAGTAATGATGGAAATATCTTTCAACTGCGTAAATATTTTTTTATTTTAAACGTGATATAAAATAATTATTTTTCTCTTCCAAAGCGAAATAAAATCTTT
>CAYUWE010000279.1:0-436 GCA_964448255.1 uncultured bacterium
GATACTTGCCACAATTATCAATAATACTAATAAAATATTTACGCTACGTATACCTAATCGATTTAATTTATATTTATTCTTGTGGGTCTATCTTGCTCTTTTGCTTTCAACTTTATTTTCTCAATATGATGTGAATATGGGTTCGTATTCACAAAATCAATATAGTTACTTGAATGAATTGTTTAAGAATTTTATTCTTTGCTGCTTAGTCACAATATATATAAATAATTTAGACGATGTCTTTTCGGTTGAAAGAATATTGTTGGGTGTAATATTATTTTTGGGCGTTTGGGGCATTCAACAGTATTTTTTAGGCAATTACCGGTTGGAAGGGATTGGTGGCGATAGTTACATGGACTCAAATGGCGTCGCTGCAATGTTTGTTTTATTTGTGCCTATTGCATTATCCTTCTTTTTTTCACATAGCAAGTTGGAT
>CAYUWE010000279.1:446-1890 GCA_964448255.1 uncultured bacterium
ATTTGGTCTTGTGGCTTTTTTAGTTCTGGTTGTTGCTGTTGTTTGTACATCTTCTCGAGGTGGAGCAGTGGGCTTAGTTGTTGCACTTATAGTTTTCATAATGAGATCAAAAAAAAGGACTAAGCTATTTATATTAGGTATAATCCTTTTTTTGACATTACCTCCTTTTGTTACAGATGAATATAAAGAAAGAATAAATACTATTAGTGATTTGAATACCATAGATTATTCTGGTCAAAGTCGTTTAATTTTGTGGAGAACTGGTTTGATGATATTTAGGGATAATCCTATACTTGGTGTCGGTTTTCTATCATTTAAGGATGCCAAAATGGAATATATCAATGCCCACGATATTGATGAGCCTTTAAGAGATTACACTTTTCGTCCTGGTAAAGTTGGTCATAGCACATATGTTCAAATTCTTGCAGAAGGTGGTTTATTAGCAACTATACCTTTTTTTCTATTGATATTCTATACTTTGTTTAAAAATTGGAAAGTTAGAAGAGAATGTAAAGGAAATAGTAATCTGGCAAATACGGCAAATTTGTTATCAGGGTTAGATTCTGGAATTATTGGTTTTTGTGTTTGCATTATTGGGATTGATGCACTAATTGATGTTTTATTTCCATTTCAAATAACAATTTGTGCTATAGTTAGGGAAAACATCCTGGGTAAACTTAACTCCCCTTCGAAATTACAGTAGATAGTGAGCCTATAAATTTTTGAGTTTTACCGGTCATATTTTACAAACTGTAAGCGTTAAATGGCTAACTGTCATCTGCGGAATGATGTCAGGTATGATTACCGCTAGGTGGTTAGGGCCTGATGATCGAGGAGTTTTGGCGATAATTAGTTCGATCCCTGCAACTATATGGATACTCGTTAATTTAGGCACAAATCAAGCTAGTATATACTATCTAAATAGAAAGATTTACTCTCTAAAATCTATTGTTGCTAATTGTTTTATTATCCCTATGGTGTTGGGATTTATTATTATTTTATTCATATGGTTTTTTCAGGATGTCTTTGTTTTAAGATATTTACCATTACTTAATTCTTATTATTTGGCTGTTGGTTTAGTGGGCGTTCCGTTTCTGATTCTACAAGATAGCTTTGTTGGAGTTTTACGGTCTTTAGAGAAATTCAATTTAATAAACTTTAGACAAGCTTTACGAACTATTGGAGGGCTTTGTATTGTAATATCTTGCTTAGTTTTTTTTCGAGGAAAGCTTGGTATACTGATTCTCATTTTGCTAGCTCTTGATATTTTAGTTTCAATTTGGATGATTATTGAAGTACTAAGAATATCTTTAGTATATTTTAAAAGTGTATCTTGTCGAGTAATAGAAGACCTATTTAAGTTTGGTGCAAAGTCATATCTACAGAATTTTATTGGTTATATGCACAATCGTGTGGATATGTATATGATAGCATATTTTCTTCG
>CAYUWE010000280.1:0-1878 GCA_964448255.1 uncultured bacterium
TACACTTTTATACCACCTAATAATAGCCATTTCATCTTCTTCATCTTCTTTTTTATATAATTCATCTAATGCTTTTATAGCTTCTAATAGAGCAAAATGAGAAGATATATTTTTCTTAGATAAAATATTAAATAAGTATTCTTTTCTTTTATTATGGTCTTTATGATTTGCTAAGTCTAAAGCTTGAGAAACTGATCCTTGTGATAGTGCAGCGAAATTTTGAGCTTCATTTTTTCCAATTTTACATTTTTCTTCTAAAAATAAAGCTATTTCATCATCACTTATCTTTGTAAATTTAACCTTATAACACCTTGATAATATTGTTGGCAGCACATCATCAATCTTACTAGAAAGTAAAATGATATAACTATCAAATGTTGGTTCTTCTAATGTTTTTAACAATGCATTAGCACTAGTTGGAAGCATTCTTTCTAAATCATGTAAGATAAATACTTTTGCACTAGCTTCAAATGGCTTCATATGCACTTCTTCTATAAGGTTTCTCATTGAAGCAATGCTATGCATCCCTGTTTTACCTTCTGGCCTATAAATATGTAAATCGGGGTGATTTTCTTCTAAGATTTTCTTTTTTTGATTTGCATTTTCGTTTTCATCATCATACATTAAAGCAAAAGCTAAATCTTTTGCAAAAAGGCTTTTGCCGATACCATCTATTCCATAAAATAATAAAGTATTAGCAATAAAGCCATCATCGATCAATTTAGAGATGTATTCTTTTACAAGATGATTTCCAATGATATTTTCAAACAATCATATTCTCCAATGTAAACTTTAACATTTATATAAGAATATGAATGTAATTTCAATGGATTAGTACGCTGTTTGTAAAAAATGAATAGCACCACCGGCTAATGCACCTACAAAAGCGCTCATCCCAGCTGCGCTATCATCCATGACTTCTGAATTTAACATATGCCCTAAGGAAACTATAGTACCAATAGCTATTGGAATTGAATTAGTCATATATCCTGCAACTATACCTGTAGCTATTGATGAAACTATTTTACCAGCAGTGAATGGTTTATTACTTATTCTCAATGGTTCTTGTGGCCCTATTGAAGGCGTTCTTGTTATACTCATTATTTTCCTCCTTATTAATAATAAGATCGTAATATTATAACGAATTATTTAATAAAATTCAATTAATTATTATTATGTTAATTTGTTGATAATTAATTACTTAGATATCTAAGGTTTTTTCGATAATAGAGACTGTTATAGCATAAACTTCTTCTATCGAAGCTGTTGCGTCAATTACATGAAACCTGCCTGGGTCTTCTTTAGCTATTTTTAAAAAGCCTTCTCTTATCTTTTGGTGAAAAGAAATACTTTCTGATTCTATACGATCGTATTCCTTTTTTTTCTCATGATTCTTCCTTCTAGATAACCCAAGGCCTGGATCTAGATCCAAATAAAATGTTAGGCTAGGCTCCATATTTTGCGACATAAAATTACAAAAGTGTCTCACCTTATCCATTCCAATACCTCTAGCATATCCCTGATATGCTATAGATGAATCATTATATCTGTCGCATAATACAATTTTCCCTTTTTCCATAGCTGGTTTTATTACTTCATGAACATGCTGAGCTCTAGAAGCTAAAAAAAGGGCTAGCTCAGCATATGATGAGAAATTTTTGTATTCTTTATTTTCCAACAATAAAAGCCTAATTTGCTCTCCTAGGGGAGTGCCACCAGGCTCTCTTGTTCTAATAAATGATAGTTTTTTTTCTTGAAAATACTTTTCTAACTTATCTAAAAGGGTAGATTTACCTGCCCCTTCTCCACCTTCAAATGTGATAAAATAACCTTTTTTCATAGCTTAAGTAGTTTCAGTAGCTTCAATTTTTTGAATTG
>CAYUWE010000281.1:0-1876 GCA_964448255.1 uncultured bacterium
TACCAGATGGGCAACACATGGCGAACCTAATACAACAAATGCACATCCCCATTATGATATGAACCTTTCATTAGCTCTAGTTCATAATGGTATTATAGAAAATTATGATAAAATAAGAAAAATGTTAGAAAATAACGGTTTTGTATCAAAATCTGATACCGATACTGAAGTTATTGCTAATCTTATTTCTTATAATTTTAAAGGTGACTTAACAAAAGCTGTAGATGCTTCATTAAAACTTCTTCAAGGGTCATTAGCTATCGCTCTTATACATAAAGATTTTCCAAAACAAATAATCGCTGCCTCAAGAGAAAGTCCCATAGCTATAGGATATGATGATGATAAAAATGAGATACTTATCTCATCAGATCCAAATGCATTTTTAGGGAGAAACTTACAAGTAGTCTATCTAAATAATGATGAAATAGCTCTTATCTCTCCTAATTCTGTAAAATTATTTGACCGTTCGGGAAAAGTAATTATTAAAAAAACTGAAAAATTCTACGGAGAAAAATCTTCTCCAAGTAAAGAAGGGTTTGAACATTTCATGTTAAAAGAAATCTATGAACAACCTGTAACAATACAAAAGGCAATGCTTGGCCATTACTCAGAGGAATTTGGAATAGCAAAATTCCCTGGTATTAATTTCACACCACAAGAGTTAATGGCAGCAAGGCATATTTTAATAATTGCTTGTGGAACATCTTGGCATGCTGGATGTATAGGTGCATCAATGCTAGAAGATATTGCAAGGATACCTACACATGCAGAAATAGCATCAGAGTTAAGATTTAAAAATCCAATAATCTCCGATGAGACTTTAGTAGTAGCAGTTAGCCAATCTGGTGAAACTGCAGATACCGTAGCTGCAGTAAGAGAAGCTAAAGCTAAAGGAGCAAAAATCCTTGGAATATGTAATGTAAAAAATTCCACGCTAACAAGAGAATCAGATAGCTGCATCTACCTTCGGGCAGGCCCAGAATTTAGCGTGTGTTCAACAAAAGCATTTACCTCTCAAATTACTCTTCTAGGCCTTTTCACACTATTTATGGCAAGGCTCCGTCATTTAAGCAAAGAAGAAGGACAAGTGTTTTTAAGGGAAATGAAAAAAATCCCAGGTAAAGTACAAAAAGTAATAGACGATGTAGAAATAATAAAAAAATTAGCAAAAAAATATAACGTTTATGAAAACTTTTTCTTCTTAGGAAGAAGATATATGTACGCTACAGGATTAGAAGCAGCATTAAAATTAAAAGAAATCTCCTATCTAAATGCTAATGGATATCCAGCAGGTGAAATGAAACACGGACCTATTGCGTTAATCAATGACAAACTCCCTGTAATTGCATTTTGTGCAAATAAACAAACCCAAGATAAAATGCTAAGTAACTTAATGGAAGTTAAAGCAAGAAAAGCTCCCATACTTGCATTTGCACCCATAGGCCTACAAGGTATTGAAAATATTGCTGATGATATATTATGGCTTCCCCCAACAATCGATGAGCTTTCAACCTTCCCCTCAAGTGTTGCAGGACAATTACTAGCATATTATATAGCTAAAGAAAGAGGAACTGAAATAGATCAACCAAGAAACTTAGCAAAGTCTGTTACAGTAGAATAATATGAATACATCAACATATCTTATTACAACATCTATCATAGCAGTATTTGTTATAGCCTCCGTCCATTTATGGTCAGATAAATTAACAAAGAAAAAAACGAGTTTATTTTTCTCATTCGGCGGTGGAATGAGCGTTGCTTTTGTTTTTGTAGATTTACTACCAAAACTTAGTATCGGACAAACCATTTGGGAATCTCTAAACCCCACCCTTCCTTTTTTAGAAAAGCATGTATATTTCTTTGCATTAATAGGACT
>CAYUWE010000282.1:0-706 GCA_964448255.1 uncultured bacterium
GATTTTTCAATTTGGGGTGTTGTCACATATATCATCCATAAGGCTAATTAAAATGTTTATTCTTATAGATTGTAATAATTTTTACGCTTCATGTGAGCAGGCATTCAACCCAAAATTAAAAAACCTAGCTTTAGCAATATTATCGAATAATGATGGCTGTGTTATTGCAAGGTCTAAAGAAGCAAAAGATCTAGGTATTCCTATGGGAGCACCTATATATCAATATAAACATCTAATAGAAGAGAAAAGACTAACTGTACTCTCATCAAATTTTGCACTCTATGGAGATATATCTTCTCGCCTTTGGCAAATCCTAGCAGAAGAATTTCCATATCCCATGGAAATCTATTCAATAGATGAATCCTTTTTATATGTAGAAAATTGTCCTAACATACTTTCTCTTGGGAAAAAAATAAGAAAAAGACTCCTTCAATGTACAAGTATTTGTACATCTATTGGTATAGCCCCTACAAAGACATTAGCAAAATTAGCTAATGAAAAAGCAAAAACAGAAGACAAATACAAAGGCGTATGTCTTTTAAAAACACAAAAAGAAATAAAAACTACTCTTGTAAACACTCCAATAGAAGATATATGGGGAATAGGAAGAGCTTTAGCAAAACGCTGTAGTAAATTAGGAATATATTCTGCCTATGATTTTTCTAAAAAAGATAAAACTTTTATAAAATCTAATTTCTCAATAAAT
>CAYUWE010000282.1:716-1870 GCA_964448255.1 uncultured bacterium
AGAATTAAATAGTGAAAATTGCATCTCCATAGATGAAGCACCTCTTTCTAGATGTGACAATAGACTTTCTAGAAAGAGGTGCTTCATCTCCATAGATGAAGCACCTCTTTCTAGAAAGTCTATTGTCACATCTAGATCTTTTTCTATACCTTTAGAAACTATTGATGCACTTAATGAGGCAATATCATCATTTTCTGCTATAGCTACAGAAAAATTATTAAAAGAGCATCTACAATGCTCCTATTTAACTGTATTTATATGTACAAATAGATTTGATAATTATTATTATTCCAATGCTTGTTCCTTTATGCTTCCCCTTCCAACGTCCTTTACACCTGATATAATATCTTATGCAAAAAAAGCTCTTCTTCAAATATACAAACCAAATTTACTGTATAAAAAAGCTGGGATAATTTTAGCGCAATTTACTTCTGAAACACTAATAGAACAGGATCTATTTCAAAAAAGCCCTATAGAAAAAAATAAAAAGATAATGCAAACAATATCTCAGATAAATAAACACTACGGTAATCATACAGTATATTTTGCTGCAGAAGGTACAAAAGCTAAATGGAAGAAAAAACCAATAAACCGCTCTCCCAGATATACTACAAAATGGGATGACATCCCAATAGCAAGTGTCCAATAAATTTACCGTCAGAAGATTCCAATTTCAGTCGTACGATTTTTTCGTACAACTGAATAAATCCTTCTTCTTCAGCTAATTTAATCTCTAAATCAGACCAATACCTGCGTGAATTAGAACTATCAGTCAAGACTTGAATAATATCTATTATTGAAAAAAACCATTCTTCATTATAAATAGTTTTACGGATTTTTTTCTCCACTTATAAAAGTTTATTATATCGAAATATTTGTTACAAAAAAGGCGCTTAAAGCTATCCTTAAGCGCCTTAAGTCGGTGATAGATTCAAATCAGCTACCAATTGATTAACCATCTTTTTGTATTACTTCTTGTATAGTTTTATTAAAACTCTCTAACATATTCATGAAAATTGGCTGACCTTTAGAAATATATTTTTTCATAACATCAGATGTATAAAAATCACGTAAGTACTTGATTTCATCATATGTAAAGAGTTGATCGAAAGACGCAACGGCATTTTTAATATAATCTGGTTTTGTAATTTTGT
>CAYUWE010000283.1:0-1869 GCA_964448255.1 uncultured bacterium
GTCGATGCAACGAATATTATAGGTAAGGTTAATATTGAAAAAATACCTTGTGATTTTTTTATGTGCTCATTTGATACGGGAGCTGTTGTTATAGATAGAAAAAATTTATTAAATGAATTGTTTTTTGAAAAAGATGTTTCTTATATTTCCAAAAAGTTTTTTCAATTGAAGCTGCAAGAGGCAACGCTGCAAGATGAGATATATTTAATTGAAATAGCGAGAATAAGAGATATTTTTGAAAAAAAATTACAAGAAAAAATAGGTAACATTACTTTTTTATATAAGGATAGCTTAAGGCTGCCTAATACAGTAGTGTTTCACATACCTAATATTAATTCTGAAGTTTTTACTTTTCATCTATCTAAATGTGATAGTAATAATTGCATTAAAGATATTCAAGTCATTGAAAAAGACTACATCAGTATAAGTTTTGATAATGAATTTTCAGAAGATAAAATGAATGATTTATTACAAACTATTAAGGAGATTGTAAATAAGCTTTCACCATTAAATAATGAGCTGCAATGTAGCAACGCTGCTATTAATGAATTTGATGAAATATCATCTGATGAAGAATATAAAACTCATCCCTACTGGGAAGAATTATCAGATGAAGAGAAATTATTTTTAATAAATGATGTTATAGATGAAAAAATATTGCCATTTATCGAGTTGGATGGTGGTGGTGTAGAAGTAAAGAGAATAGATAATAAAAATGAAGTTATTATCATATATAAGGGTGCATGCGTAAATTGCTATGCTGCTATGGGATCGACTTTATCTTATATCCAACATATTTTAAGAAAATGTGTTCATAAAGAAATAAGAGCAATCCCTGAATTTTAATTATTTTTTTATTAAAAAAAGATCGGCATCTAGAAAAGTTTTTATTTCGTTATTTTCTAAAAGAAGATTTAACCCTCCATTTGATGCTAATGAATGTATAGTACCTTTATATTTATTTTCATCATCTTCACATTCCACTTCTTCATTTCTAAATGCTAATAACTCTTCAAATTCCTTATAAAATGGAGTAAATCCCTTTTCTAAAAAAAGCTTTAAGTAATTATTAAAAAAACTATCTAATAGTGAAGATATTAGTTTTTTTCTATTCCAAGAATATTTTGTTTCTTCTTTAAGTGAAGTTGCTTTTTGAGAAATTTTTTGTAATTCCTCTTTTTTGGTATTTACGTTGATACCTATACCTATATATACATTTAAAAGATCTTTAAGTGTTGTAATTTCACAAAGAATACCTGCTAATTTTTTATCAGATAAAAACACATCGTTTGGCCATTTTATTTTTGGAGATAGGCCTTTTTTGATAAAACTTTAATTAAAGAATATGAAAGTATATGGCTAAGGCAGATTATATCTTTTCTATTTTTTATTTGAAAAGCTAAGGTTGCGTAAATATTTTGTCCTTTTGGAGAATGCCATGTTCTATCATCACATCCTCTTCCTTTTGTCTGTTCATCTGCAAGAACACAATATGCTTTATTGTCTGGAAAAGAGGTGATGTTAGCCTTTGCCCAAGTGTTTGTTGAATCTAAACAATCAAAAAAGATTTCTTCTATTTGAAACATAAAATAACTTTTTTGTTAATGTAATATTATAAGTTAACGATTTTTATAAATCTATTAGAGAATTTATGTGGGATCAAGCTAGAATTTTAAAGATTGATTGGATAATCATTCCTGTAATTGCATCTTTGATGATGATTAGTCTGTTGGTTTTATCTTCTATGACAATAGATTTAAACGATACTAAAGAAACTTTTTTTACAGCTATTGTAAAAAGTCAAATGGTAAGGTTTGCAATAGGATGGATTGTTTTTTTTATTTTTGCAGAATTTGATTACAATAAGTT
>CAYUWE010000284.1:0-1867 GCA_964448255.1 uncultured bacterium
GGCAACTAATACAGTTAATACCAATCAAGATCAATTAGTAGCGGCACGATTTGTTGAACAAGGGAAAGAAGAAAAACCTTCAGTTCCAAAATATTGTGGTATTACTATCGGCTCTGATAAATTGGCGCTTGAAGTTAGTTTTTCTTTAACAGATGAAATAAAAAGTAAATTAGCATCAGCTGTAAAAGAATTAGATAAAAAAGTAATGGATATGATTTGTGAATCATATCAATTACAAGGTCCTCAAGGCGTTGATTTTACAGTAGATTATGAGAAATGTGTAGTAAAATGTAGACTTCCAACATCACAAGATGAAATTACTATTTCTTTAGAAAGGGATAAATATGAAGAATTAGATACCATCCTTACTTGTTTAATAAAAGATGTTGAATATCCAGAGGAAAATATTAGTCATTTTGACTCATTACATAAGGGATATGTGGGAAAATCTATCTTAGAGGGACCTTTTAGTTCACCACGTTTGAATGCTCTTCCAAGCTCTCCATCACAATTTTTACAAAAGATTTTTGAGTATAGTTCTATTGAAGATTTAGCTATTGATTCACAAAAGCGAGATAGGATTGAAAGAAAGTTAGGAATGGTAGAATTACTACATACTAACTTTATTAAAGAAATGGAAGCCGTGATACGAGTTGAAGAAGAAACATTAAATAAAATGGGTAAAAACGCTTATGGGATTCAAACGCAACATTCTTTAGTAAAATCATTAAAAGAAAAATTAGCTAAGTTTCAATCTTTAAATTTATTTCCAACATGTTGGAACTTATTCGCACCTGAAATATTAAGAGAAGAAACAGATAATAAACAACAATTAGCATTAAAGAGTAGAAAGACGTTACAAAGTTTTATTGAAGAAGAATTTCAACCACCAAAAAAGTTTTTAAGAACTCAACAGCCACAGTTAAACGAGGAAGAGACAAAATTTGTTGATCAAGTTAGCACAATGCTTATCCAAGATAGAAATGATTGTTTAGCTTTTTGTAATCATCTTGGCATAGAGATGGGTTCTGATTCTCTTTGTGAGAGTATATTTTTTAGACCTGTGATAGTAATATATGAAAGAATAGTTGGAGAAAGAGATGAAATTGATGCTCAATATTGCAAAAATGATAATCCAATAGGAATATGCGAATTAACAAAAGATTCTCCAGCAGCTTCCATAATAATTGATAAATTCAGAGATGTTCTTAGAGATGTTACTGAGTATTTTAGAGCATTACATAATGGAACAAATCCACACTCTACTCGTTATTATGCGGAACCGGTAGATGGTGGTGATAGTGTTGTTATGGGAGAACGAGTTTCTCAAGAGGAGGCTATTCCTTATGCTCAAGCTAATGAAGATTTTGAGGGCTATGAGTCGCTAATAGATAGAAGACAACATTCTAAAATAAAACAAGACTAATCTGTTCACAAAATTCAATCTAAGAAAATTTCTTAAGACACTTTTTTCCTAATAATTTTAGGAGTTTCATTTTTATCTATAGTATCTTTATCGATAAGTATCTCTTCGATTGTTGGATCTGATGGCACTTCATACATAAGATCAAGTAATAAATTCTCAACAATCATTCGAAGAGCTCTAGCTCCAGTTTTTGTTTTTTTTGCTTTTTGTGCTATAGCTTTTAGAGCATCTTCTGAGAAGGACAACTTAACACCTTCTTCTTTAAATAGGTGAGTATATTGTTTTATGATAGCGTCTTTTGGTTTTACAAGTATGTCTATTAAATCTTCTGTGTTTAATTCATTACAGTTAGCTATACAATTAAAACGGCCAATAAATTCCGGGATAAGACCAAATTGTATTAAATCTTCTGGTTCTACTTGTGATAATAAGTAATTTACT
>CAYUWE010000285.1:0-1864 GCA_964448255.1 uncultured bacterium
TTCAAAGGAATTAAAACAAATTGTCGATAGAATACAAGGGTATGCAAGGGAAGGAGAATTAGGGTTTTTTAATAGAAAACGCCTACCTTTTGATGAAAAAATATATGTTGTCTCTTCTTGTAGTCTTTTCCCATTTTTAGCAACAACAGATTGTTCTCATACTAGGAAAGATGCCAGCGAGGGAAATCTATCTGTTTGTTCACATATTAATAGTAATATTTGGAGAATTGATGTTGATAGGCATAATCAGCCAATTATGCTGGGAGATGGAGTGTCTTCAAATGTTTTCTTAGGAAGTAATCTTCTAACGGGAGAAAAAATTGCTGTAAAATGCGCTCTTAAACCAGTGCATAGACTCGGATTTCAAATTGAAATAGAAGCGTATGATACCATGAAAGAAAGGTTAGGTAGAGAGCCTAAATATTTCGCAAAATTACATGGACTATATTATTTAGAAAACGATAGAACAGTAATTATTGAAGAATATGTCCCTGGTTGTACACTTTATCAAGCAATATGTGAAGGATTAACTCTAATAGAAAAGTTTAAGATAATTGAGCAATTAATTTTAGCAATAGAAGAATTGCAAGCAGCTGATATTCTCCACTTAGATATCAAGCCAGCAAATATTATATATGACAGAAAAACTAGGAAAATAAAAATTGTAGACTTCGGGTTAGCAGAACTAAATCCACCTTTTTTGGTAGTATCAAAAGTTCAAACTAGGAAATATAGACATCCATTTGTAGATAAAGGATTACTATCTAGTACATATAGAATGTGGCTCAATTATCAAGCAGATATGTGGAGTCTCGGGTGTATTATTTATTATATTCTTGTAGGATGTGCCCCATTTGATTATCCCTCTGCTTATACAGATAAGGATAAGGTTTTTCATTCGAGTAGACGAGAACAATTTATAAAAGATGTTCAATTATTTTTTGGTAAAATTAATGGACAACCTTTCAGTTCACATGACCCTAACAAACATGTAAGAATCAATTTTCATGATAAAATTAAAAAAATGTATCATGCACAATTATCTGATGTTATGGAAATTTTATGTGATGTAATGGTTGGGTGTTTTAGTTATAAACATATAACTATAGCTAATGTAAAAAAGGATTTTGAAAAAGCTAGACTAGCTTTTCTTGATATATGCAATCAATGCAATGTTCGCTACGATTAAAATTTTTTCGAAATTATTCATTACTTATTGTAGGCTAAGTGCCATTTTGTGAAAAAAGGAAGAGATATGGCAGTTAGTAATGTATCTTTTGGTCAGTCGCAACTGCCTTTGAATAATGATAGAAAATATAGATTTGATGAACTTGGTAATCTTGAAGAGATAAAGCAAAGAGTAGTTGTTAATGCGATTGGAAATTTTGAAGACATTTCGAGATTAAATCCCATTGCCAAAGATGAAATAGACAAAATTGTTAACAAAATAAGAAGATATGCCAGGCATGGACATTTGGGCTATTTCAATAGAAATTATCTACCTCATGATGAAAAAATATATGTTTTAGCTAGAAATAATATTTTTCCTTTTTTAGCTACAACACAATGTCGTCATACTGGACGTTTAAATCGTCCGCACCGTTGTTTTCATATTCGTTGTAACATTTGGTGTGTCGATTTTGATAGTAATATGAAACCAAAAGAGATCGGCTCAGGTGTAACGTCAAGAGTATATTTAGGAACCAATCTACAAACAAAAGAAAAAATTGCTCTAAAATGTGCAATTGATAGGTATGCGAAGAAAATATTGGAAAATGAAATGCAAGTTTATAAGACTATGCAAGAAAGGTTAAAAAGAGATCCTAAATATTTACCAAAATTACATGGGGTATTTTACCCAAAT
>CAYUWE010000286.1:0-1860 GCA_964448255.1 uncultured bacterium
GTTTTTTGTACTATTTTTCCCACCCTACTTTTTGACTATCATAATAAAATATAGGAACAACTATAAGTGTTAAAATACTACTTATGAAAAGTCACCATATTATTGACCAGGCTAAACCGGACCAAACTGGATCTCATATTATTGTTGCAGCTCAAAAAACAGTAGTGAGAGAAGTAAGAATAATAGGAGCAAATCTCACATATCAAGCCCTAAGTAAAGCATCTTCAATAGTAAGTCAGTTTCTTTTTAGTACATTTATATAATCTATCAAAATTATAGCATTTCATACAACTATTCATCAAAGAGCAATAATTCAAATCATACTTGTAGCTGAAAAGTATTCTTCTTTTAATAAATATAGTAATGAAAAACCAGGAAATACTCAATAAAAACTAAGTAAGAAAGTAATCATGATAATTCAAGATATTCTAAAGCTTGAAAATTGTCCTACAAGTAAAAAATAAATAGCCAAAAGACTAAGAAACATAGCAATTCATAGATCTCTAAAAGTATCCATAGTTAATTCCCATTCTCATCACCACTCAATAGTATATTTTTTAGCATCTTTTAATCAGATATATTCTATTTTATAAAGAGACCAATCATTAAGCATATATTCTCAAGCTAAAAATTCCTTACTTAATAAAACTCAAAATAGTTTAATTACTGGGTATATTAAAGAATTATCTCACATCTCAGAATAAATATAATTAACTTTTTCTCTTTTATCAGTAAAAATTTCATCTCATACAAAACTATATTTTATTTTTGCAATACTATCCAAAAATATTTTTTGTCATGAAGTATTTGTAAAAAAAATTTTATCTAGTAGTTCTACAGTATGGCTTTGATTATTTTTAACTCATAAAATCAAATGACTTGGTTCAAGAGAATTAATATCCTTAAGCAAATTAATATCCATTCACTTAGTAGCAATTAAAATAGAGTGCATTACTTGTTCACTTGTTAATCATGCTCTAAAAATAGATTCATTATCTAAATCAATAGAAATCTTTTTATATGTTGTAGATAAAGAATTTCAAATATCAACTAAAGATTGCTTAGCAGATATTTTTTTCACTTCAAAATCTAGCTTTTTTATAAAATCAAGCTCTTTTTCTGGACTAGCATCTGTTTTAATTTTGGCTAAAAAAGTAGCTCTAACAGGAGGTCAAGGAGGATCTTCTAAGAATCTAACATTCAAATCAGGATATTTTTTCATTATATAATTCCTAAAAATTGGTCTAATTTTAATAGTATAATCCTCAGAAAAAATCCTCCTATCTCAAGTTATTTTTTTATAATTTTCTGGGGAAATTAGGTTAATTCTAGCTGAGAGTTGATTTTCTCAAGTCCTTGATAATCATCATCTAAATAAATTTGCAAAATCTCACATAGATGCTTGTCCAACTGTTATAGAGGTATTTTTCACTATATTTAAATCTTTTGAAATATTTTTGTTATCTGAAAAAAACCTTACAATATCATCTTTTACTAAATCCATTTTTGAGCTATTCCATCATCTAGGAGCATCTATCCAAAGATATATTTGATCCCCGTTAGATTTGGGAAGCATTCTAGCCTTAAAAATTCAAACATATATCGGTCAAACTAAAATTACAAAAAGAGTAATCCAAAAAGTAATTTTAAATATTTTTCTTCTTTTGTTTGAATAGAAATCACTACTTAAAAATTTTTTCATAAAAAATAAATAATACTTTCTTATATCATATTTTTTTACTTTTGGGCGAACACTAGATTCACTTTTTCTTTTTTCTTCCCCTATATCCTTTGCTCATAAAAAACTAAGCCAAGGATTTATGGTAAATGCTATTATTAGAGAAAATAAAAGAGCAATTA
>CAYUWE010000287.1:0-1848 GCA_964448255.1 uncultured bacterium
CCATCTAAATAATATTTTTTTTCTTCTATTAATTCTCCTATCATATTCCATCTTTTATGAATGTTTATAGGAATACCTAGTTTATATTCCCCCTCGTCTAATAAAATATTATCCCTTGAAAAAATCCTATCAAAACCATCTTTCTTTCCATCTGTAAAATAGATTTCTCTTTTCATATTGCCATTTGAATGAAATAACAACACTCTTCCATCTAACTTACCTCTCTGATAGTGCATAATAGTTTTTGTTTTACCATCTTCATAATAAAATATCTGCTTTCCTGCTAAAAGGTCGTCTAGATAATGTTTTACTGAATATATTTGACCATTAATATAATATTTTTTTTCTTTTCCCTGTTTTTTACCCATGTAAAACCAGCAAATAGATAATACTTTCCCCTCCTTACTAAAAAAATATGATGGTCCATGCAAAAGATCATTAAAATAATAACATTTTGCCTGCAGTTTTTTATCATCATAAAAAAGTTGACACTCCCCATTTCTTTTATCATCTTTTTTAATGTAAATTTCAAAACCATCTCTAATAATTTCACCATCTATTAATTTATCATCCAAAGAAGGCAGGGAAAAATCATTTACAATATTTAAATTTATTTCTTCGTCTATCAAGTAGTATTTATTGTCATGTATTCCATAGTGTTGTTTCATAAAAATTCCTTATATAGATTTTTTATCCATTTTAAATGCATTTTTATCGTGTTTAAAAAGAATATTATTTTGTTTATCTCTTTGATATATACGTTTGAGAAATCTTTTTTATCGATATTTCTTATTATTATATGCTTCCAAATTGACCAAAGTGGAGAAAGTAAATATTTATAAGATATTTTATCATGTAAAAATTTATCGATTATTGAAAAATTAGCCTCATTAATACCTACAGTTAACATTTTCTCACAAAATATTAAGCCATCTTTTAACTCTTCAACAATTTTTACTACCTTTTCTCTTGCAATCTCTTTTAAATGATTGCCACTTGTTAAAATATGAGATATTGAAGAAAAATCTCTCATAGGCCAATTTGTCATTTCTTTTTCTAGGGAGATATTTTTCACCCCTTTTATCTTTTGCCCACCAAAAGAAATATCTTGAAGTAGTGTTACATCATTATTTTTTGAAAATTCATTTATCCAGCTAATAGCTAATTGCCAATCATTTTCATTTGAAATATTACTAATCCCTTCTTCAACACCTTCTGCATAACGTTTATCCGAGCAACAAAAATCCATTCCACTAAGAAATATCGGATTACACCCTAATAGATATGCTATTTCAATTAATAAAGTACCAACAGTCCATCCGCCATCCATAGTGCCAGGAGAAATATTTAATTTTGGAAATACCATTTCCTCAATAAGATATTGCCTTCCTTCCCCTACAATTACTTTTGGTGCGTGTGTTATAGAAAAATTCTCATAAGACATCTTATTTTGATAAATAAATGGTACTTCAAAAAGAAAGTGCTCTTTAAACCTATCATATGGTGCATTAGGATCTAAGCTAGAAGAAAAATGTGGCTCCATCCCATAGTATGAAAAGAGATTCATACAAGATCCACCAGCAAATATTAATGCTTTATTTTGCAGCTTTGGCAAATATTTTTTAAAATTGGAAAAAGAAGGTCCTGCCCCACAAATAATTGCTGGCATTTTATTTATCTTATTCTTAACTAATGAAAAATCTATTACTTTTTCTACATTTAATAGATTTACAAAAAAGTTGTTAAAATAACGATACCCACAATCACTATAATAAGAAAATGTTGCTTCAACCCCTTTTTCAAGATGATTTACCTTTTCAAAAAAGCTTTTGTTATCTTTATTGGTAG
>CAYUWE010000288.1:0-1845 GCA_964448255.1 uncultured bacterium
TGCGGCTTTTATTTTTCAAGGGTTATGTAATGAAGGTTATGGTCTTTCTTATGAAGCTGAGTTTGAGTTAAAATATTATAAATTACTACTCCCTCATCTAGATGATTTTAAAATGGTAGAAACCCAAATAAAACACACTTTTGCTAACATTGATGAAGAAGATATTTTAAGAACCATTAATTACTTTGAGAGTAAAACTGTGACTGTTAATTGATAATTATCACTAAAGTAAATAAACTATTTCTCCAATAAACTTATAAAGGAAAAAAATTATGTGTAAAATTCTAGATAAAGGTTTTTTCACTACCCCTATGGCGTTAAGAGCTGGCTATAAAAGATTATATGCAGTTCGATATGAAAAAGATGGATTTCAAAAAACATTAGTAATAATAAAAATTCTTGCGGCTTTTATTTTTCAAGGGTTATGTAATGAAGGTTATGGTCTTTCTTATGAAAATGTATCTGCGTCAAAATATGATAAATTACTACTCCCTCATCTAGATGATTTTTGAAATGGTAGAAACCCAAATAAAAAACACTTTTGCTACCATTGATGAAGCAGATATTTTAAGAACCATTGATTACTTAGAGGGTAAAACTGTGACTGCTAATTGATTTTTATTATTAAAGTAAATATCCTATTTCTCCAATCAAAGTTTTAAGAAAAAAATATGTGCAGAATTCTACATCGTGGTTATTTTGAGTCCGTTGGACCTTCACCTATTTGTGTTTTTGCTGCTCGTTATGAAAAAGGTGACTTTAAAAAAACTTTAGTTGTCACTAAAGAACTAGCTGCAGCTATTTTAAACGGTGAATGTAATAAAGAGTTCAAACGTGATTATATTTTCTTTTTTATAAGAGATTATGAGAAATCACCAGGGAAAAATTATGAACTACTATTCTATCCTAACACGGGTGAAAATTTTAAAGACGTAAGTAAAATACCAAAAACTTTTAATGATATCACTAATGATGAAGCATTGAAGGTCATAAATTGCTTAGAAGGAATCGTAGATACAATAATAACAGCATAAGCTTAAAGAAACATGGCTATAATAATTGATACTGGACAGTTTAGATCTTTAGTAGATCCTAATCAAAATCCTCCAGTTATTGCTGTAAGATATGTAAAAAATCTTGCAAAAACACTTCTAATTATTAATGAAACAACAGCGGCAATTTTCAATGGACTTTGTTTATATACCTCTGAGGAAGATTCTCCAGAAAAAAAACATTATATAAGAAGCCTTTGCACCTCTCTAAAAGATCTTCAAGGATTTAATACTCTATTATTTAATCCAACATTTGCACAAATAAGTTCAGATATCTCTGACATAGTTCCTGACAAACAATTTACTGAGATAAAAATTCAAGAGATTATTAATACTCTACATGCAACTCTAGACATGATTACATCTCTTGGTAATATAAATCTTTAAGCTCGCATTATCCCTTTAATATATTCAATAATACGAACATTACCTTTTTGCTCAAATCCCGCTAAATTGTTTTTGTACTTAAATAAATTATGATTTTTAGTCATAATCTCAAATTTTATTAAAAAATCACGTTTGTTTCTAAACGTTAACCCGTAGCCATTTTTTTCTATCCACTTAGCATTATGTTTTTCTTGAAGCAAAGTTAAAAAATCAAGCTCAACTAATAGTGGGACATTAAAAAATGCTGCTTCCATAATGCATCCGGGGCCAGGTTTACCCACAAACAAATCAACAACACTATAGAGTTCATTTAGGTTTTCCAAATAACCTAACACACATTTTGAATAGTTTGTTTTGAGATTTTTTATTTTTTCTTGAAGGCTATCATTACACCCGCAGACAAATA
>CAYUWE010000289.1:0-1843 GCA_964448255.1 uncultured bacterium
ATCTCCAAGAAAAACAGAAATTATTGCCGGTGGAGCTTCAGCACCACCAAGACGATTGTCATTACCATAAGAACCAATACTTGCCCTTAATAAAATACTATTCTCATAAATCCCATGTAATATCGCTGCTAGCAATATTAAAAATGGGATTTTATTACTTTTATACTCTTTGGGATTTAATAAATTTACTCTCGTATCAGTCATTAATGACCAATTATTATGTTTTCCAGAACCATTGATATTCGCAAAAGGTTTTTCATGAAAAAGACAGGTTAAGTCATGTTTTATCGCTGTTTGTTTCATCAGTTCCATAAGCAAAATATTATGATCTATACTAATAGTTGCTCTTTCAAAAATAGGAGCTACTTCATGTTGTGCTGGCGCTACTTCATTATGCCTTGTTTTAATAGGTATTCCTAAACATAACGCTTGATCTTCAAAATCCTTCATATAAGATAAAACTCTTTCTTTTACAGACCCAAAATAATGGTCTTCTAATTCTTGACCTTTTGCTGGAGCTGTTCCATATACTGTTTTATCTAACATTACAAGGTCTGGCCGTAAATTCCTTAGCCTTCTATCAACAATAAAATATTCCTGTTCTATTCCAAGGGTTGGATAAACATAAGATGCTTTTATATTAAATAATCTCAAAAGTCTTAAAACTGCATCATTTAATTTTTTCTCAGAGCGAATAACTGGTATTTTATTATCTAATACATCACCCCTCCATGAAAAAAATAATGATGGAATACATAGTGTTAACCCAGCACCACCTTCCCAAATAAATGGAGGAGAAGATATATCCCATATTGTATATCCCCTTGCTTCATATGTTGTGCGAAGTCCTCCCGATGGGAATGATGATGCGTCAGGTTCACCTTGTAACAACTGCTTGCCAGAAAATTTTTCAATTTTATGATCATCTTCATTAATAATATCAATAAATGAATCATGCTTTTGTGCACTCATCCCTGTCATTGGCTGAAACCAATGTGTATAATGCGTTGCTCCTTTTTCTGTTGCCCATTTTCTTAATGCTTCTGCAATGATATCAGCATATTCTATTTTTATTTTTTCCCTTTTTTCTATAGCCAAAACGATATTTTGATAAACATTTTCTGGAAGCATTTTCTGCATTACTTCTTTATGAAAAACATTAGATGAAAAAAGATCAGATGGCTTTTTATTTGTTGTTTTTTTATCCCAAGTTGATTTGCCTATTGCTTGTGAAAGTGTTTTTCTTATCATACCTCACCTATATGATTTCCCAGCTGTTACATTTACAAATATTATATAGTATTTTATCGGGATTTACACCTATTCTTTTACCTACAATTTCTAAAAGTGGTAGATCGCTATAACTATCTGTATATGCTGCAATATTTTCTCTTTTAATGTTTAAATGCCTTGCTAATTCTAAAACATATTTTCTTTTATACTCTCCGTCAACCATCACTGAAATAGATGTCAATCTATTTTCTTTGTCAATATTATACTCTGTAGCCTTTACCCTCTTTATTCTTAACCTTTTTGCAATAGGTATAGCTATATTAGCAGGAGAATTTGTAAGTAGGCATATTTCATGATTATGTTTTGTTGCATTTTCTAATCTTAAAATAGCTTCTCTATATAAAAATCTATCGAAATACCTATCTAAAAAGGCTTCAACATGAATAAAAAATGAATCTATATTCTTTTTCTTTAAAAATAACTTAAAAATCTTTTTGTGAAATGCTTGTAGCGAAATTTTATTACTTTTATATAGAAAATAATAATAACTAACGTATGGAAAAGAAAAAATATACCAAGGCTTATATTTTAATAAATAGTAGTAATACCT
>CAYUWE010000290.1:0-1837 GCA_964448255.1 uncultured bacterium
ATAATAATTTTAGCTCTTCTTTTTTAAGAATAAAAGTATTACTCTAATTGCCACAACAAACTAATTTATTATAATAATTATGCCTTTAACCCCGCCAAACCAAGTATCTGTAAATCACCAACCAGTTCAACCTCTAAATATTTGTGATTTACCTAATGACGCTTTAGTAAATATTTTTTCAATGATTTTTCAAAGATCTAACTCTACATTATTTGATATGTTTAGCGCTTTTCATACTATCACGCATACCTGCAGAAAATTCAGAGCAAATTTAAGCACTGTATATAACAATGTATCAATGATACAAGACTTGGCACAAAGATTATCATTTCCTAGCAAAAGTTCTTTTGTTGAAACAGCTACTAACTTAGATGTTATTGCTTTTCATACATCAGTCCCTCGTTTAATGAAAACAGAAAATATGGAAAAAGAACCTTTAGAATTACAGGTTACACAAATAGATCCAACTCCAAGAATTTCTAATGCTATTGGAGACGGAATAGTGCCTTATTTTTCTTATGTTTCTCAAGAATTGTCAGACAATAGATATTGTTTTCAACAAAGCCCTTATTTAACGGATATAATGATATTAAATGCTAATGATACACTTGTAAATTTAACAGAGCCGAATAAATTTAAATTACTTCGATGCATAGAAAAAGATAATTTCCTAATACTAGATTGCCAGTCATTTGGTTTTCCTTCACATACATTTATATATACCCAAGAAAAAAGAGAAGATGGAAGTTATTCTTATAGTGACCCTGTCGTATTAACTCATTTAGGACTATTCTATAATTCATTTATTATTTCTGCAAAAAATGCTTCTGGCAATAGTGTTAATAAGGTTTTATGTCTAAATATGGACCGCACTATATTAAGTATTAAAATATCTGATGGAATGGATGCTCCTAATGACATTGAAATAAATCTATCTGAAGAATTTGCATCATTTAAAACTCCAACAATTAATCTAACAACTATAGCTGTAGTAAACAAAACAAATGATGGCGTAACTAGACCAGTAATATTTTTAGCTGGGCCAAGTCTTATTTCTGTTATTGAATTAAACGATACTGCAACAAAAATTGCATCTCACAATACATTTTTTCATGATCTACCGCTTTCATCAAGTGATGTAATCTCTTCAATAAATGTAACCAACGATAATTATATAATTTTGCAAGTATTATCATTATTTGAGAAGCTAAAATTATTGTTATATTATTGTGATCCAAAAGATATAAGTAAAAATAGATTAATTAGCACAACTACAATTAATGATAATATTGATGATATTGCATTAGATCCCGATGAAAATACTCTTATATTAGGCTTAACAGATGGGCTCCCGCCAATATCACTATCTATATTAAGAGAAACATATGTTGAAACCCACTGTTATATACAGATATTTAATGTTACTCCAAAAGGACTAACTCCAAGAACTAAACCATTAGATTGCGAGGATATTAGACAAATAGATAGGTTGTTAATTGATAATAGTTTTAATACAAGACAAACTGATGAAGCTTCAGGATCTTTGGATTCTCAAGCAGCCGATGAAAGAGATGATACACTAAGAATAATTAGTAAAAATAACGAATACATTGTTAGATTTGTCTATAATGGTGGAAAATTACCATCTAGTGGGAAAAAACCATTTTTTAAATAAAAACTACCTTCCTAAAGGCGCTTTTTTCTTACGTTGTTGTTTTCTCTTTTCAGCATCGGAGTGTCTTCGCATTTCCTCTTGTGTTTCTGGGATAACTTCACATATATCTATTGGATTATTGTTCTCATCTACTGCTTGATATGTAAAATACGCTGATAACAC
>CAYUWE010000291.1:0-1832 GCA_964448255.1 uncultured bacterium
TAAAACGCCTAGCAATTTGGTCTAATATCATTTCAAAAAAAAATTTCTGTAAAATCTTTCTACATTGCCTATTGTTGTGTCATATGTAGTTATAAGAGGGCTGATAAAATATCCTAGCCAATCTATTCTGTAGTCTTCTGTTTTTCTATAATGTAAAATTCCTTGAGCTTGTATTCCCATAATATTAATTCTTTAAAATCCTTTTTCTAATATTGCTATAGTGTTATTGGTAATATGATATGTGGTGGAACTAATGATATTTTGTTTGTATTCTCGTAATATGCCGAGAATTATCCCGCCTAATGATATCGTAATAAGGATGGGGATGTTATACCACCCTTGAAATAATGAACAATGGATAACCCCAAATAAAACCCCTGTAATTACTATTTTAAAAATTCTCGAGATGATGCTAGATGGATTTATTTGATGTTTTTCTATCCAACAAAACAGTTTATCTCTAAAAATATATTCTTCAAAGATAGGGCAGAAAAACCCTAATGACCCATAGTAATATGTTTTTAAAATTGTTGATATTGGTTTTTTAACATTATTCGTTAGGGTGTCTAAAACCATATCACATTGCTGAACAATGTCTAATGTAAAACCCTTTTTAATAAAGAAATTACACACAAAATTATGGAAAATTCTTAAAAATGGCTCACAGCAAATAAATGCTAAAATACCTAACGCAATAGATTTAATAATTAGTATTTCTTTTTCAAAAGATATGTTTTTTAGATCTTCATAGTATTTTTAGGGTTAATAGGACGATGGTTTTTAATAAAAACGATAATTGGATGGATGAATGCTATTGTCTCAAAGATTCCATTTGTAAAAACAATTTTTATGATTACAAAAGAGATAGTTTTAGCATTTGCCAATACCGGAGGCAGGAAAGTCTTTAAAAAGCCTGTGCTTACTCCTTTCCCTTCAAAGATAAGTAATGCTATTGGCTTTGAAACAGGCAAAGTCCCTAAAGAATGTCAAAAGCATGTTAAAGAACCTCTAAAACCGATATTTATTCCAACGGCCCCTCATCCTATTTCTGGGTATCTTGTTATGGCAAAAGAAAGTAGAATCCATGAATTAAAAATGTCTAATGAAGCCGCAATAAAATTAACTGTATCATGTGGTGTTATCGTACCAGAAGATGAAGAACAAAAAAAATGACTGACACATTAAAAAGAGTAATATTTTTCCAAGTTAAAGATAACGTATCTAAAGTTACAAAAATTCTAAATATTGCAACTATGCATTTTGAGAGATTTGAAAACCTACTTATTTTAGTCTCAGATATAAAAACTCAAAAATATGTTGATGATATGCTATGGAAAGCTAGTAATTTCCTCCCTCATTCAACAGAAGATACAGATGAAAAAATTGTGATCACACATCTAACAAAAAACATAAATAACGCATCATTTGTATTTAACCTATGCAACATAGCACAATTTATAAACGGCCCTTGCCATACAATTTATGAATTTGAAGATGTATCAAATAAAGAAAAACAAGAAATCTCAAATAATAAATTCAAAAGCTATCGAGAAAAGGGTTTTATCATAGAATCCCACTAAAAAATCTTTATTGAATTTTAACAAATAAATCTTTAAAATTTTCCCCTTTAATTCGGAAAATTAATGGTCTTACAAACATCACTAATACAAAAAGTTGGCTATCATTGCTCATTAAAAGATGCAATAAATTATGAGTTATTTAATGCATTTGCGGCTATTAAAAGAGTAATTTTCGATAATTTTGAAAATCTATTTAAAAACTTTGCGATTGTAAAAAAAAAAATGGAGAAACAGCCCTTTTACAAAAAAACA
>CAYUWE010000292.1:0-1800 GCA_964448255.1 uncultured bacterium
AATATGTCGCAATCTAGTAATAAAGAATTTGGAAAAATTAGGTCTTTTTTATGGCCTGTTCATAATTTTGAGTTAAAAAAATTACTTCCAATGTTTTTCCTATTCTTTTTCATTTCTTTTAACTACACGATCTTACGAGACACAAAAGACACTCTGATCGTAACAGCGCCAGGATCAGGAGCAGAAGCAATTCCCTTTTTAAAAGTGTGGGGTGTGCTCCCGATGGCCGTAATATTCATGATAATTTATGCAAAATTAAGTAATAAATTAAGTAAAGCTAAGCTTTTCTTTACTCTAATTATACCTTTTATAACTTTCTTTGCTCTTTTTGCACTTGTAATATATCCATATAGAGAAGCTCTACATCCAAATGCTTTTGCAGACAAATTACAAGCGTTTTTACCATCCGGATTTAATGGACTTATCGCATTAATTAGAAACTGGACATTCTCATTATTTTATATTTTATCAGAACTTTGGGGAAGCGTTGCTCTATCGCTGCTTTTCTGGAGTTTTGCAAATGATATTATGAAAGTAACAGAAGCTAAACGTTTTTATGCAGTACTCGGCCTTGGAGCAAATCTAGCTCTATTAGTATCAGGTCCATGTATTATTTATGCTTCTAGAATAAGAGCAAACCTACCTCAAGGAGTAGATCCATGGGGTGTTTCATTAAATTACCTTATGTCAATGGTAGTAATAGCAGGTATTTTAATACTTGGTATTTACGCATGGATACAAAAAAATGTTTTAACAGATGCTCGTTTTTATGATCCAAAAGAAATGAAAGCTGTTAAAAAAGAAAAACCAAAGATGTCTTTAAAAGAAAGCTTCTTATTCTTAGCAAAATCAAAATATATTGGATTACTAGCGCTTCTAGTAATAGGATATGGTATTTCAATAAATATCGTTGAAGTAACATGGAAAAGCCAATTAAAACTTCAATATCCAAATTCAAATGATTACTCAGCATTTATGGGAATGTTTTCTACAATAACAGGTGTCGTAACATCACTTATGATGCTTTTTGTTGGTGGAAACGTAATAAGACGTTTTGGCTGGGGCACAGCTGCCCAAATAACCCCTGTTATACTATTGTTAACAGGATTAGTATTCTTTGGTTGTGTATTATTTAAAGGACAATTATCTGGAGTAATAGGATATCTTGGTACAACACCACTAATGCTTGCAGTAATAGTTGGAGCTATGCAAAACATAATGAGCAAATCATGTAAATACTCATTATTTGATCCTACAAAAGAAATGGCTTATATACCTCTTGATCAAGAATCAAAAATTAAAGGTAAAGCCGCTGTAGACGTTGTAGGCGCAAGATTAGGCAAATCTGGTGGATCTCTATTACAACAAGGTCTTCTAATTGCTTTAGGATCAATTGCAGCAATGACACCATATATTGCAGTTATTCTTTTTGCTATCATCCTAATATGGATTATCTCAGCACGTACATTAAGTAAACTATTTACAAAACGTGTAAAAGAAAAAGAACAAGAAAAAGCTACTTTAAATACAAATAATCCCTCTGCAAGACAAACAACACTAAAGCAAGCAACTAACTAATAAAAAAACCCAGTAAGAATTTTCTTCTTACTGGGTTTTTTTTAAACTAAATTACTCTCTTTTTGTTGATCAATTTTTATTCTTCTATAGGAAAAAAGAACTCCTCTAGATAAAGGCAAAGTCAAATTATTAGACCGAATACATTTAACTCTAGTATCGTCACATTGATACCAAGATCCATTAACTTTAATATACGTTACAAAAATACTATTGTTACCATAT
>CAYUWE010000293.1:0-1799 GCA_964448255.1 uncultured bacterium
GTAAAGAATTAATAAATGTAAATTCTGTAACATCAACAGGAATTGTTGCAGATAAAGTAGTGGGAGTTGTTTATTTAGATAAAGGGTTGTTTGCAATAACTGAACCTAGTATTGTTAATAATATTGGTGTAGATGTTGTTGGTGAAAGTGAAACAGGAACTGAAACAAATCCTTTAGGTTTATACTATTATACTGGTGGTACATTCAATACTTCCATAGATAGTGTAGATAATAATATGACGCAAGACATTTTATGTATTGCTGATAGAAATGAATTTTTTAGGTCAGAAAATGAAACTATAACTGTTAATGATACAGTAAGAATTAGTGAAATTGCAATAACTAATCCTGCGGGTACTATTTTAGCTATGGGGAAATTTGATAGACAAGTTCTTAAAAAGAAGAATGATTTTGTTGTACTTAATGTACAAATAGTTGTATAAATTTATATTGAGAAATATAAAATTTTTAAATGTTTTAAAATGAGTAGAATATTAGGATTAGATGTATCCACTAAAACCATTGGGATTGCACTTTTTGAAAATAATGGGGATAATGGAAAATTACAATTGTTAACACACATCACACCAAAAGTTAAACCAAAACCAAAAGATAATATTGAATTATTAATGAAAAAATCACAGATATTTGAAGGTGATTTTTTAGAAAAATATAGTGATATTGATATTGATAGGGTTTTTATTGAAGAACCATTATTACGTTCTAATAATGTCAATACAGTTGCAACTTTATTAAGATTTAACGGTATGATATGTCGTTCAGTTTATGAAGTATTAAATATTGTTCCAGAATTTGTTTCATCATATGATGCTAGAAAATTTGCGTTTCCTGATTTGATGTCTATTAGGTTGTTTAAAAAATCAGGTGAAAGATATACTGATAGAGAAATATCTAAAAAAAATCCAGTTTTATTTGGTGGGTTACCATATGATATCGATAAAAAAGTTGTAATACACCAAAAAGTAAGTGAATTAGAACCACAAATTGTGTGGATGTACGATAAACACAACAAATTAACAAAAGAAAATTATGATATGACTGATGCATATGCATGTGTATTAGGTGGTATGAGAAAGTGTGGTGATTGGACATAATTTGGATTTTTAAAATAAAATTGTTATATTTGTTAAATGTCACAATTAATAGTAGAAATCTTAGAAGACTTTTTAGGTGGTTCTAAAAAACATTATGAAAACAAAAGTCAAATATCTTTTGACTGTCCTGTATGTTCATCAATTAAAGGATTAGATTGTGGAGATGGAAAAGGTAATTTAGAAGTTAATTATCACCATCATGTTTATAAATGTTGGGCATGTTCTGAAACTTATGGTACACACGGAACAATAAATAAATTAATTAGAAAATATGGTAATAAAAACCATATTAAACAATACCAACTAGTAATTCCCGAAAATAAAAGAATTATACCTGAAAAAGAAAAAAAGGTGATAAGTGGACTACCCAAAGATTTCACACCCCTTACTATAAAAAGAGAAGATAGTGGTTATAATCAATCAATACAATATCTAAAAAAAAGAAACATTAATTTAGATTTAATTGAAAAGTATAATTTAGGTTATGCAAACACCGGTGATTA
Organism: uncultured bacterium; assembly: GCA_964448255.1. GTDB lineage: Bacteria > Chlamydiota > Chlamydiia > Chlamydiales > SM23-39 > CAYUWE01. The sequence goes on from CAYUWE010000293.1 coordinate 1,619, forward strand.
TAGGGGTAGGATTATTTTCCCATCATATGATGCTGATGGTAATATAAATTATTTTTTAGGTAGAAGTTATGATAGATATAGTAAATTAAAATATAAAAATCCTGAAGTTTCTAAAATGGATATTATATTTAATGAAGGTAAGATAAATTGGGATAGTAATGTTTATATAGTAGAAGGGGTA
>CAYUWE010000294.1:0-1793 GCA_964448255.1 uncultured bacterium
ATAGCTTTAGGTGATTTTTTAAAAAATAATTTTCCTAAAAAGATCATTTATCATGGTAATCAAGTAGATCCTCATATTTGGATGGATATTTCCTTGTGGGAAAAAATTGTTGATCCGATCGTAGAAAAATTATCAAAAATAGATGAAGGTGGAAAAGATTTTTATAAGGAAAATAAAGATGTCCTTATTAGTAAGATGGAAAAGGCTCATGAAAGGATCTTTTTTATGTTGCAAGATATTCCAAAAGAAAAGAGGTATTTAGTAGCTAGTCATAATGCTTTTAATTATTTTGTAAAAACATATCTTGCTGATGAAAATTCTTGGCAAGAGAGGTTTTCTTCTCCTGAGGGATTTTCTCCGGAAGGGCAGATAAGTTGTATAGATATACTTAGAGTAATTTCATTTATTAATGAGCATGATGTTAGATCTATTTTTTTAGAAGAAGGTGTTAACCCTGATACCGTAAATAAAATACTGTTTGCTGCAAAAGAAAAAGGGATAAAAGTAAACCTTATTAAAGACTATTTGTTAGCAGATACAATGGGTGATAACACCTATCTTGAGATGATTTATCATAACGCCAAGATAATTAAAGATAACCTAAAGGAAAGTTATGAATGAGGATATAGCTATAAAAGCTGATCAGTTAAGCGTAAGTTACGATAAAACTTCTGTTTTATGGGATATTTCATTTTCTATTCCTAAAGGGAAAATCGTTGGGATAATTGGGCCTAATGGTTCTGGTAAGACAACGCTTTTAAAAACGGCAATAGGGGTGATAAAACCGCTATTTGGACAAATACAATTCTTTAATAGGCCTATTAAAGAAATGATAAAAAAAATTGCATATGTCCCACAAAAAGAAAGTATAGATTGGGATTTTCCAATTACTGTAGAAGAAGTTGTTATGATGGGAAGGTATGGTAAGTTAGGCCTATTTAAAAGGATAAGTAAAGAAGATAGGGAAAAAGTTAAAAAAGCTCTTTTAGTAGTAAGCATGGAAAAATTTGCTAAAACGCAGATTTCAAAGTTATCAGGAGGGCAGCAACAAAAACTTTTTTTAGCAAGAGCATTAGTACAAGATGCTGAGATATTTTTGTTGGATGAACCTTTTTCTGGTGTTGATGTGACTACAGAAAAAGAAATTATGAAAATTATTCAAGAGCTTTCTTCTTCAGGGAAAACGATATTTATTGTCCATCATGATTTAAATACTATAGAAGAGTATTTTGATTGGTTGATTATGCTAAATACACGTCTTGTTGCGTATGGAGCGGTTAAAGAAGTATTTACAAAAAAAAATATCTGTTGTTGTTTTGGAAAAAATTACCTTCTATTAGATGAAGGAGCAAAATTAGCACTAAAAAAAGGGAGAGGGATGGAAATAAATTATTCTTTTATCTCTTTTTTTACAGATAGCATACTAAGAGCTCCTACAATAGGGTGTATGTTGATGTGTCTATCTTGTTCATTGATAGGAACATTAATTTATTTGCGTAAACGCTCTTTACTTGGAGAAACTCTTTCTCATGCATCTTATCCAGGAATAGTTATAGGGATGATTGTCTTTTCATGTCTTTTCAAAAATAATGAGTATTCCTTTGTCTTTGCAATGATAGGAGGAGGAATATTTTCAATAATTGGATTATATGTAATAGAATTTATCGTTGATAAAACAAAAATATCTAACGATGCAGCCCTTTTATTTGTATTAGCAACATTTTTTGGGATAGGGCTATTTTTTGTAAGCTATATGCAAAAGACATCAATTTCATTATATAAGCAGATACAAA
>CAYUWE010000295.1:0-1782 GCA_964448255.1 uncultured bacterium
CTATACTAGAACGCATGCACGCGTTTTTTTCTTTGTTTCTTTTTTTTCTTCTTGTGCCTCTGTATTTTCAACTAAAGGTTTAGGTTCAGGCGGTGTTGAAGGCGGGGGAGTAGGTGATGGAAGAGGAGGATCAAAGGCAGGCTGAATATAATAATGATTACAATGAAATAATATACTATAATAAAGATCAGAGGGGCATTGAGAAAATTCTAATTTTATTTTGTTTGAATCATTATAAACAGTTTCTAACGTTACTGCGTTAGTATGAAATTTTGCAAAAATTTTAGTTACTTTTTTTTCTAGAGTTCTTTTAGGAATATATGAAAAACAATCCTTCATTTCTTCCCATGAAGAGATTTGTCTTTCATCAGCTTTTGTATCATCAACTGATATTTTGCATTTACAAGGTTTTTCTAATATAGTCGATAAAAACAAGTGATCAACAACCTCGAATAAATGAACTACTATATGCTTGTGCAAACCTTTTCCAAAATTAGAAAAAATACATGTAAAAGTAGTCGATGCACAAATATCATAAAATTTTATTTTCGATAAGTTTTCTTCAAATTCTGCTTCTGCCGTCAATAATCGAAAACCGTTTTCAATCTCGTAAGCCATGGAAAATATTCTGTCAAAATCCTCAAGAAAAGAAATGGTTCTAGTTTCCCAAAAAGTATTTTCAGGTTCTTCTGCACAACAGTCGCTTTTTATAACAGTTTGGTATTTACATTCAAATGGGTTGTGTATGGGACGGCTCTCAAACAAAATCATTTATTTCCTTATCTTTAATTAAGGCGCTTATATTAAAAGAGGCTTTAATTAAAAGCTATTCTTCCAAATATATTATGCATCTATATTTCAAAGAGAAATTGTAGTTTTAAGCTAAACAAGAACGCATGCACGAGTTTTTTTAATCGGTTCTTTTACCCTATCTTCTTTCTTATAAAAAATTGGTGGAAAAGTAGCTGTCTTAATATAATCATTAATTTTATTTAATATTTGTAAATAATTTTCACTACCACAATTAGTAAATTCCAATTCAATTCTTTGACAATCCATATAATCAACTACTAATTGTATTGATTGAGCATTAAATTCAGCAAAAATACTAGATACTTTTTTTATTGGGATATTGTTTGTAATTGATGAAAGGCTTGTTTTGATATCAGATGCAGAAGAAATTTGAATATCATCATCTAATTTTTTGTTATCTACTTTTATTTTACATGTACAAGAGGAATCTTGTGGTGGCAGTGGAAATTCAAATTCTACAATGACTTGTGCTACTGAATTTACTATGTGTCTAAATTCAAATCTTTGGCAATCAATAAAAGTAAAAGTATAGTGTGAGTCATTGTTTTCAAGAAATACTCTTATATGAGTTTTGTTTTTTTCAAATGTAGCTTCTACTTTTGATATTTGTTTATCTTCTTTAAAGTAATAATACTCTCTAAACAGTAAATTTATATCAGCATGAGAAGTTAGCTTTCTTGTTTTTTCGGGGGAAGAAAAATTTCGATCACCATGTTGGGTTATACCTTCACATTGGTAACGTATAGAAGGGGGCATCCTAATCATTTTTTACCATTCAAATTGTCGTAATGTGCTTTTATTAAAAATAGGCCTTGAGGAGGTGCGGTTTTACCAGCTTTTTTTCTATCTTTTTCTAAGAAGATAGAATTTAAATTTTCTAAAGGTATTTTTTTTCTTCCGATATCTATTAATGTTCCTAATGCTGGATGATAAAGAAATACAAATGAAGGTCCTTTTAATAAATACTCA
>CAYUWE010000296.1:0-1776 GCA_964448255.1 uncultured bacterium
AAAGATCCAAATAGCTCTTCATACATTGAAATGTTTACTAAAAATGATACTCCAATATTTTCAATTGTTGGGAAAAATGGGAAAAAGCAGTTAGAAATAACAGGAGGGGATGAGCCAAAAGTATTACTATTTGATAAAAATAGTGCAATAATTGAGATGGCAATAGAAAAAGATTCTACACCTGTTATTAACTTAAAGGAAAATAAAAAATCTTCAAAAGTGCAGCTTAGAGGGAAAAATTCTCCCGGCATTTACCTATATAATGGAAGTGAAGAAATATTATCGCAGCTTAGTATTTCAGAAAAAGAAGGATCAGATCTAGTATTTCTTGATAAGTCAACAAAAAGACTACATATACATGGTGGAGAAGTTCCAGGTATTTATTTAAAAAACCCATCTGAAAAAACTATAGGTTCATGGACGATTTTAAAAGATGGTGGAGGGGGATTCGGATTAGCTGAAGCAAACGGTATAGCTTCAAGTATACTAAGAGGGGGAGACTCTCCAAGTATTGCCTTTTTCTCTCATCAAGCTGAACCATCAGCAGCACTCGGCATGTTAAGTAAAGTTCCTCATCTATTGATTTCTAGTAATCAAACAGGTGAAGGGGTTTTAATACATGGCGGTCAGCCAAGTGGATTGATGGTTGTAGATGAAAATGGTAAGTTGAAAATTTTTATTTCTAAACATGGTGTATTCCAAGGAAAAGAAGACGCAGAAGAAGAGCAAAGCGAAAATAATGAAAAACCAAAATATTTTTCTTGGGATGATGACTATAAGCAACTATTTCCCGATGAAAATAAAAAGATGTAACTATTTTTGTCTTAGCTTATTAAAATAGTCGATTCGTTTTTTCATCTCTCTTTCATACCCCAAATTATTTGGGGTATAAAATTCTTCTTTATTCATTTCTTCAGGGAAATAATTTTGATTAGAGAATTTATCTTTGGTGTCATGGTCATATATATATCCTTTAGAATATCCTATTTCTTCCATCCATTTCGTTGGAGCATTTAATATATGTTTTGGAGGAGAAAGATGATTTGTTTTATTAGCTAACTCTCTAGCTTTTTTTTGAGCTATATATATAGCATTGCTTTTTGGACTAAGAGATAAATATACAACTACTTCTGCTAAAGCTAATTCTCCTTCCGGAGATCCTAAAAGGGTATAGGTCTTATATCCATTAATCGCTATATTTAGAGCTTCTGGATCTGCAAGGCCAATATCTTCTATTGCAATACGAATACACCTTCTTGCAATATATAATGGGTCTTCCCCAGAAAGTAGCATTCTTTCTAACCAATATAATGAAGCATCAGCATCTGATCCTCGAATAGATTTATGAAGAGCAGATATCAGATTGTAGTGATATTCATCATGTTTGTCATATAAAGAGAGTTTTTTTTGCAAAACCTTTTCAAGGGTTTCTTTAGTTATCTCTTTATTTTTAAATGGTTCTAGATTTTCAATTAAATTAATTAGATGTCTAGCGTCACCTTGAGAATATGAGATCAACAATTTGGTTAAGTTTTCGTTAAGATTTAATGACCCATATTTTTTTTCATAGCGTTTAATTATTTCTTTTAGGTCATTTGCATTTAATGGATTTAATAAAAGAACTCTAACTCTTGAGATAAGAGCGTTATTTAATGAAAAAGAAGGATTTTCTGTAGTTGCTCCTATTAATATTATTTTTCCATTTTCTATATATGGTAGAAAAATATCTTGCTGCGCTTTGTTAAGTCTGTGTATTTCATCTATAAAAATAATAGG
>CAYUWE010000297.1:0-886 GCA_964448255.1 uncultured bacterium
AGGAAAACATTATTATGGCATCTTTTTCAGCAAGACTTCCTCCATCACCATATCCTCGTGCTTTAGGTTATTATGATTTTATGAGTCCTAGCTGGGATATGGGCGCTTGCATGGCTTGTGTAGAAGTTGATAATAAAGTTAATACAGAAATAGCAAATAGAAAAAAACAGGCTATTATTAGCTCTTTAGCTAGTGCAGCTATATTAAGTTATACAACTATTTGTTTTGATTCCATATCGTCAAATTTTTCTATAAGAAATCCATCAATGACAATAAATATTATTTTATCATTTGCAATAGAACGATTAAATTTTTTAAAAATAAGAACAAATTGTTCAGTAAAAGAGCGCCTAATTACTTTATTGACTGCTATTGCATTAGTGTCAGCAAAAATATTTATACAAAAAACATTTTTTATTTTTCTAAAAACTAACTTAGAGTTTGTTAATCAAGCGCTAATATTACCATTGCTAGCTATAGCTTTAACTATATTTGCATTACATAGATATTTTATATCTTCTAAAAATAATAGTGAAAAACAAGAATTATTAAGAATAGGTGAACAAAGAAAACCTATAGAAATATTTAAAAATATCATAGCAACATATTTCTTAAAAAAACGTATACAACATCAAGCTCAAGACAAAATATTAAATAAAGTCAGTAATCTTTATAGATATCGAAGGATAAAAACAGATGGAGAAATAGAATCTCCTTATAATCAGTTATTAGGATTTTTTTCTAGAATGTTAGTAAACGATTTAATTTCAAAGGGTCTATGCAATTTTCCTGATGCTATAAAAAAATCACAATTTATATCACAGATCTTTAGCGATAATGATTTAAATTTATTAAAACAATTAACAAATCAGTATTATTTTGAACT
>CAYUWE010000297.1:896-1774 GCA_964448255.1 uncultured bacterium
CACACTTCAGGCTAAACGACCCTTTACAAGAAGATTCTTCTGAACAAACAATACAATATTGTGAAAAAGGAATGGCTCTAGCAGACAGAATTTCATCTAACTTATATAAGTATGGTTATGTAAATGACTTGCAAAAAGCTGCAAAAGAATTAATAGAGGATTTCGCAGAACCTGAAGCTGAAGATCTTGCTTAAATTATCTAATAATCACTATAAGAGCGGGAGATTTTTTCTCCCGCTATTTTCTTACAAATCAAAAACCATATTAATAATTTAGCTTGTTGCATGTAATTATTCTGATTAATTAAAATCCAGCGGATAAATTTTAATTAAAAGGAAATTTATTACTATGGCGACATCTCCAACAGCTCTTCGATTCTCTCAAGTATTACATCACAGAGACCTTAATACCATTTGTGAAGAAGTAGAAAATATTGCCATAAGAGATGCTGCTAATAGACAAAAACAAGCTATTATAAGCACTTTAGGAAGAATAGCTATATTTAGCGTTACAACTATTGCTGTTGGCATTGCTAGAGGTACAATAGAGCCAAATAATTTATTTTCTATTACTACTATTCCACCAGTACTAGACTCAATATTTATTACAAGCTCAGCATTTGCTGTAAGCTTAGTAGCACATCACTTATTTACCCAAGGATTAACTCATAGGCTTATGCCAAATATGCTACAGCATCCTGTTATACCTACTATATCGAGTATTCTTATAGGAATATTAACATCAATTAGACAACAACCATCAGTAGTATTTCTAGATGAAAGTCATGAAACGTTTATAGGGTTACTAAATATCATGTTTCAATATTTATCGACCTATATGGTTCATTTATTATGGACATCTGGAAAATTATCAAAAAC
>CAYUWE010000298.1:0-1769 GCA_964448255.1 uncultured bacterium
AGGATATTTTCTCCGAATTTTTTCTTGTCTAAAAGAGCTAGGCGATACATATTACAAAAATTTAATAATAAAATTACCCTCAACCCAACATATTTAAAAGAAAAGACATTTTCTAATGATGAATTGCAACAGCTTACGAAAATTGGGAAATCTTATGTAAAAGAATGCCATTTTAGAGGTTAAGTTTTTTTTAAATAAGATCTAATAACCACGTCCATATTGGTACAATCTTAATTTTAAAGTTTTCAACTTCTAAAGTATCTTGTTCGTTTTCAGTTATTATTAAACCCTCATCTAACCCATAAGTATTCATAGCTTCTATAAGACCATCAATTTCTCTATTTTTGACTTTTTCATCTGTAAGATTTAAAGATACTTGAATAGCTTCTACTATCTTATTATTTTTTCTGATAATAAAATCACATTCTTTTTTATCTTTATGGAAATAGATTTCCTTTCTTTGCATTTGCAAATGCAAAAAAACAATATTTTCTAATATGCGCCCTTTATCATCACTAACGCGAAATCCTATTGTATGAATCAATGCTGGATCAATCATATAACATTTTTTGTTATATTGAATTTGCTTTTTTAATGAATGGCTATATCGAGTTAAAAAGAAACATAGATAGCATTGTTCAAGATATATACAATAGTTTGAGATAGTATTAGGACTACTTATTCCAATTGCTTCTCCTAGTTTTGTATAACTAAATTCTTTTCCAATATTACTAGCAAAATAGTATACTAATTCTCTTAAAGCTTTTTCATTTGCAACATTATATCTAGCAACAATATCACGGAAAAGAATGCCTTCATATAAATCTTTTAAATATTCTGGTTTTCTAAATTTGAAATATTCTGGTATTCCACCATATTTTAGATAATCAACAAAATGATGTAATATTATACCAACATCTTCTGTTGAAAGAGCTTTTTTCATTAAAACTTCTGGATTCTTATAATGTATAATTTCTTTGAAGGAAAAAGGATATACTTCGAATTGGATATATCTTCCCGTTAAATGTGTTCCCAGCTCTTTACTTAAAAGTTTTGCGTTAGATCCTGTTATAAAAATTTTGTTCCCTTTTTCATAAAGTCTACGTATAAATCTCTCCCATCCTTTTACATTTTGAATTTCATCAAAGTAAAAAAAAGATTGTTTCCCAAATAATTCAATAAAAGTCTCCAATAATATCTGAAAATCTTGAACTTGAAAATTTACCAACCGTTCATCATCAAAATTAAAATAATAATCAGATTTTGGTAATTTTTCTTGCAAAACCCGCTGAATAGTTGATTTTCCTGATCTTCTCATACCTGTAATAATCAATATGCTTGGATCATCAATAAAACCTAATATATTATCAGTTTGAGTCCGACTTAAAAAAATTTTAGGAAGAATATATTCCTGTTGGTCTGCGATAACTTGCTTTAATACTTCACGATTCATCAAATAACCTATTTTTCATGATAATTTTATTATAAACCATTAACCGTGCATTGTCAATGCACGGTTTTAAGGCTTTCCGTGCACTGCTAATGCACGGTTGCTTATAAGTCATTAATACACAGTGAATTGCAAAAGATCTACTTATAATAATATATCTTTGTTTTATATATATCGTTAACTTCTATTACCTTTGTTGGGATCCTTTTTCTAAAAGAAAAGGTATGAGTTATCACAATAACTTTTTTACTTTTTATCCTTTTTTCAAGTTTCTCCATAGCTTTAGGGAAAAGATAACAAAAGATTACATCAGCATTAT
>CAYUWE010000299.1:0-1752 GCA_964448255.1 uncultured bacterium
TTATCATTTCCTTAGAAGAAATCTTTCCATCCAATTTATCAAACTTATCTAAAAAGATATTTTTTAATAAAAGTGGTGTAAATCCAGGGGTATGAAGAGATAATACAATAAATGAAAAATCCTTTTTTAATAGCTCTTTACATAGGTCTAATAGCAATAGTAAATCTCTTTCTATCTTAAATACTTCTTTTTTTGTTCCCCTTCCAAATGATGGAGGATCTAAAATAATACCATCGTAATAATTTTTTCTTTTTATTTCTCTTTTCAAGAATTTAAAGACATCATCTACAATCCATCTTATAGGGGCATTATCTAAGTTATTTAGTTTGGCATTTTCTTTTGCCCATTGAACTATTGGTCTTGAAGCATCAACATGACATACTTCGGCTCCATTTTTTGCTAATGCAATAGTAGCTCCGCCAGAATATGCAAAAAGATTTAGTATTTTGCTTTTCTTATTAACTTTGTTTCGAAAGTACTGCCAAATATTAATATGTTCTGGAAAAACTCCTAAATGCCCAAAATCTGTTGGAGATACTTTGAAAATAATATCATCTATTTGAACTTCCCAAAATTTGGGTATATTATTTTTATTTGTCCAAATGCCTTTTTCTTCCCTTGTGAAAATTGCATCTGTTTTTTTCCATTTGTCTAATAAAAGTGGTTTCCAAATAGCAAGAGTCGATGGTCTTGAAATTACAAATTCCCCCCATCTTTCTAATTTTTTCTTATTACCACTATCTATTAATTCGTATGTCATGAACTAAAATATTTTAAATTGTGAACAATATTACGCCATAATATTCCATATGACATCTGAGTAGCTCTAGCCATTATTGCTTTTCTATCGCCTGATAAATTTAATATGCCTGCATCTATTATTTTTCCATTTTCAGCAACAGAAATACAAACTGTTCCTACTGGTTTATCCTTAGTACTGCCTGTTGGTCCTGCTATACCAGAAATAGCTATAGTATAAGTTACATCTTCGAAAAGTGAAAATAACCCAAGAGCCATTTCATTTGCTGTTTCAATACTAACAGCACCTTTCTCATCTAAAGTTTTTTTACTAACATTTAATAGTTTTATTTTTACTTCATTAGAATAAGCAATAATAGAGCCAAAATAACAATTAGAAGTGCTTTGCAATAGTGCTAAATGATAAGCTAAACTACCACCGGTACAAGATTCTGCAAAAGTTACATTTTTCTTTCTGTTTATTAGCTCATTTTGCAAACACTTTGATAAATATACATCTTCATCTACAGAATAAATATAAGAAGAATATTTTTTGTAAAATTTATCTGTAATCTCTTTAAATTTTTCTTTAGAAATATCTTTTTCTAAACTAGAAAAAACTACTTTCATTGTCCCATAAAAAGGATAAATTCTAACATCTAACCCTTTTTCTTTTTTTATTGAAACGTCTTTTTCATTAAGCAAACAAAGTGAAAATTTCTTGGAAAGTGTTTTTTCTTCTATTGGAAAATTTTTCTTTATAAAATCTATTACATATTTTGAAAACATCACTTTTAACTCATGAGAAACGCCAGGAAGTAAAATCAAAACCGCTTTTTTTAATTTCAAAACAATGCCAGATACATTTCCTGTATCATCAGAAAATACATCTAAAACATCTTTTGGAAAAGTGGCATGTTCAACATGAGCTTTTCCTTTTTTCTTAATAATAGAAGAAACAATAGATTTTGTTTTTTCATCAAATATTGGACCCAATCCACCAATAGCAATAAC
>CAYUWE010000300.1:0-1741 GCA_964448255.1 uncultured bacterium
ATAGTCTTCAGCCCACCCTTGCATCCAATAGAGCTTTTTATTTTTCTCTATTTGGACAGCTAAATCCTTCATTAGCATCGAAAGTTTGGTTTCTATAGCGTTTGTCATTATAAATTTTTAATTTACCGTTGCATTATTTTAAAATTGTACTATTATTTTCCCATTTTATTAAACCAGAAATACGCAATGCTGCTCTATAAATTTTCATTAAGAGGAGTGTTGGAGTTAAAAGAGGTAAAAAAAGGGGATTTGAAAAATGAAATTTTCAACATATTTTATTACATGTTTGTTTTTTATTTTTTGTGTAAGTCAGATCGATGCTAATAAAAAAGGACTTTCACAGCTAAATGATATTAAGTTGTTTGATGAACTAGCTCAAGGAGAAATAACAGCAGATGATGAAGGTACTAAACCTGCTGAAAGTAGTGCTATGTCAATTGAAAAGGCAATTAAATTTTTATTGGAGAATAAAAAGGTAAAAGAAAAAGTGGTATCAAAAGCCGAGGAAATTGACGAAGATGATGTCGATTTTTCCAATTATAATCTTTTATTTATTGATGATCCCATGCTTTGGGAACCTGCAAATTCTTTGACAAAAGAGGAAATGGTATCTAAAGAGACAAAAGCTATAGCTAAACGTTTAATGAATATTATACAAGAATATAAAGAAAAAGGTAGATATATCGCTGGATTATCGGCCCCACAGATAGGAATAAATAAAAAAATATTTGTATTTGATGTATTAGGAAATCAAAAAGACGCATCAAAATACGAAGTTTTTATTAATCCTATTAGACAATGGTTATCAAATGCTGTTGAAGAAGACGGAGAACAATGCCTTTCTACTGGCAATATTGTTGGAGTTGTAAAAAGAGCGGTAGAAGCTAGAATTGCTGCATATAATATGAAAGGAGAGCTGATTTTTAGGAAATTTAGATATAAAATGGCGAGAGCAATTTTACATCAAATGGATCATCTAGATGGTATTAGATTCCCAAATCGTATTGATAAGGAAAAAGAATTGCATGTAGCTGAGCTAAATGAAAGGGAGCTATATAAATACAAATGGCATAATTGGGGTAAAACAATATCTTATGAAGAATGGAAAATTATTAGCGGAATGCCGGAGCCAAAAGAGGAGGAATAATAACAATGTCTATTAAAGACTTGGAAGATGAAATTTTAAAATGTAAAAAGTGTCCTCGTCTTGTAGCATTTAGAGAAGGTGTTTCCCCTAAAAAAACTTATGGCATAGAGAAATACCATAAAAAACCAATCTGTGGGTTTGGTGATATTAACGCTAGGTTAATGATTCTTGGATTAGCTCCATCTTTGCATGGAGCTAATAGAACTGGCCGTATTTTTACAGGTGATAAATCAGCTTCATTTTTAATAAAAGCTCTATTTGATGAAGGATTTTCGAATATACCAACATCTGAGAATATCAATGATGGTTTGCAATTACAGGATTGTTATTTAACAGCAGCAGTGAAATGTGTACCACCAAAAAATCTTCCTACAAAAGAAGAAGAAAAAAATTGTTTTTCATTTTTAAATGAGGAATTTACCTATTTGAAAAGGGTAAAAGTTGTATTGGTATTAGGGAAAATTGCATTTGATGCTTACTATACGTTTATAAAGATGCATAACAAAAACTATAGAAGAATAAAGTTTGAAAATGGCAAACACTATGAAATAGAAAATTTGCCTATATTATTTTGTTCTTATCATCCAAGCCCAC
>CAYUWE010000301.1:0-1738 GCA_964448255.1 uncultured bacterium
CCAAACCAGAATTTACGAAAAAAAGATTATTCCAATAGCTAGAAAATATGAGTTAGAAGAAATTTTATTAGCAGCAAGGTTTTATGCTAAGCAATCTAAAAGAAACATCACCTATGAATACACTTTGATAGCTAATGTAAATGACAAAGAAAAAGATGCTATTGAACTTGCAAATTTACTAAAAGATGACAACTGTACGGTTAATTTGATTCCATATAATCCAGTAGATGGTATGAAATATAAAAGGCCAGAGGCTAAACAGATAAATAAATTTAGAAAAACTTTATTAAAAAGAAAGATTCCAACTACTTGGAGATATACTAAAGGAAAGGATATTTCAGCTGCTTGTGGGCAACTAGCTATGAGAAATCTCTCTTGAATGATTTTCTCTCTTTGAGTAGTCTGTGAATAAAAATTTAAAAGGAAAAAATTAGTGAATCTATCTCACTATTTAACTTTTTTAAGAATTATTATTGTTCCATTTTTCCCCCTTATTTATTTAAAACCAGGGTGGTTTGGAATAGGGAATCTTGCTATTCCTTTTATTTTAATTTTCATTTTAATTTTGTGTGAATTAACAGACCTTTTCGATGGATTTTTAGCAAGGAAACGTAATGAAGAGAGTGATATTGGCAAAGTATTAGATCCTATGGCTGATAGTATTACTAGGTTGACGATATTATTTACCTTTACTCAAGGGGTTATTTCAGCTCCCTTATTATTAATACTCATTTTTTTATATAGAGAATTTATTATAAGCACGCTTAGAACGATCTGTGCGATGAAAGGATTTGCATTGGCTGCAAGGAAAAGTGGGAAAATTAAAGCTATTATTCAAGCTGTTGTAAATTTTTTAATCGTTATCTTGTTAATACCATATTATTTAAATCATTTTTCTCTAGTAGCGCTTAGAAGCATTAGTCATTTTGCAATACTTATAGCGGCATTATATAGTGTTGCTTCTGCTGTAGAGTATATCTATGTAAATAGGGGATATATAAAGAAAGTTTTTTCTTTCATAATTATTTGTTATATATAGAAATATATTTTTTAACAGGATGATCCCAACTATGATTTTTTTTCATAGCTTGTTTTATTATAAAGTATGATTGTTTTTTGTTATTAAACCACATATCTAAGGCATTTGATAGGGCTTCGATAACACCTTTTTTAGAGAAAGAAGAAAATGTAAATCCATTTTTTTTATCTAATGGAATTTTACTATTAGTTATATCGAATACAGTATCTTTTAACCCTCCAGTTTTTCTAGCTATAGGAAGTGAGCCATAGCGAAGAGCTATTAACTGCGTTAACCCACAAGGTTCAAAAAGAGAAGGAATAATGATAAAGTCGCTAGCTGCGAATATTAATCTTGCTATTTCTTCATTATATTTAAAATCTAAATAAGCTTTGGAATTAGGTTTTAGAGAAGATTTAACTTTAATAAATTCTTTTTTTATATCGGAGGTAGGGTGTGATCCTATAAGAATAAAATGACCCTTTTTTTCTATAGTAAAAAATAGGGAATGTAAAATTAATCCAGGACCTTTTTGTGATACTAACCTTCCAATATTTGAAACCAAAGGAGCATTGGAATATTTGATATTTAATTTTTTAAATAATTTCTTGTCCTCGGAATTATCACTAAGAGTGCATAAATCTCTATAAAGCTTTATGGCATTACTTTCAACTTCCAATTCTAAATTAATTGCGCCGATTATAGAAAAATTTTCCGGAT
>CAYUWE010000302.1:0-1737 GCA_964448255.1 uncultured bacterium
AGATAGATTCACAAACAGAGATAAATTTGTTTCATATATTGCTGGCACACTTATAAGTACCGGCAGCCTATATGAATTATCTAACTTATATGAACTGTCACGCAAAACTCATCGTTTTGTAGCTTATGAACCATTTTGGCCCGATTTATCTTTTGCATTAACCACAACTTTTTGCATATGCTCACTATTTAATGGAGCATTATTTATTAAAGCAGCTATAAGCAGAAATAAAAAAATTATGAACTTTGCTGCTAAATTGTTTCCTAATACGTTTATCTTTAATAGTTGTTTATACCTACAATTTGCAATACAATCTTACAAAACAATAAAAATCAACAAAGGTCCAGCTCAAATGAATCCTGATATGTTCTATACAAGGCCCGGATGTTTATAAGTTCATCCTACATCATAGAGCATTCATTTTCATGTTGTGCATCGCAGTATTGTTCAAAAGCTTCATCATCCATCACGTCGCCATCAGTCATAGCGCAATGGACCATATAACCTTGTTTCAATCTTTCTTCTTTTACCTCTTTCTCAATCTCATAATTTAGATGATTTATTTCAGAGGTTGCATCATACCCCAATTCTTCTGCCTGATAAAAATAGTCTCTAGCCGTCTGCATATCTCTAACCATATAATGTACACCCATATCATAAGCAGCTTGTCCATGACCATACTTTATTGCAACTTCTAAATAAGCCTTCGCTCTCTCCCATTTTTCCTCTCTCTTAGCTAATCTGTAATTGACTTCACCAAATTCCTTATTTGCTTGAGAACGCCCCCCATTTACAGCCATTTGTAAATATTTATGAGCAGAATTTAAATCATTTAAAGATAAATAGACACTTCCTGCTAAATTAGCTCCTTCGTTTTTTTTTTCGTTTGGCAATGATGAATTATCCGCTATAATTTTAAAATATTTAGCTGCTTCCGACGATGAAACACTAACACCATTTCCACCATCTCGATAAAGAATGGCTACTTGCTTAGCTGCTTCCATCCTTTCTTTATTTGGAGCGCTAACATCATCAGCAACAATCTTCAAATATTTTTGTGCTCTATTGAGATTGATAGGAACATTAGTCTTTCCTTTTAAATATATAAGGCCCATTTGATAAGCAGCGTCTCGTAATAGTCCTTTTGGAAGCGATACAATATCAGTTGCTATGGTGAAATATTTTACTACTTGAGCATAGTCGATGTCTATTCCCTCTGATCCTTCTAAATATAATCGACCAACTTGATAGGCTCCTTCTGCTTGTAATTCAGGGGTTAATCTTGATGTGTCTACTGCTTTTTTTAAATATTCAAATGCTTCATCACGCTTTTCTTTACCATAATAAAGCCACTTAAGATAATGTTTCCCAAGATGATACATAGCGTTAACATGAGATACATACTGATTATCATCTAATGAACCAACCGTAGGCTCTGATGCTTTTTGTAACCAAAACACCGCTTTTGTATAATCTTTAGGTATAGCAAAACTCCTTTTAATATAAGCCATACCTATTTCAAATTGTCTTTGCCTATTACCTTTTTTAGCTTCGATATAATATCGTAAAGGGTTCTTTTCATTTCTTTCGTTTGCTCTTGTGTATTCAAAAACCGCTTTTTGTTCCTCTTGCATAATCATAAAAACATCACCTCTTTTCACATAGATGGCTTCTACTTTTTTATCATGAAAAGGAAGTTTCATTGTTTCTTTTAGGCTTAATTCATAATATTTAAGA
>CAYUWE010000303.1:0-1721 GCA_964448255.1 uncultured bacterium
AGGAGTATTAACCCATATCACAGATTGGGCAGGAAAGCTTGCTGGTAATATTGCACGTATAGCAGGAATTTTACATATAATGCGTTTTCGTCAAAATGCTCCTGAAAAAATTCCAATTGGAATTGAAGACATGGTATCAGCAGTAAAAATAGGACATTGTTTAATCAATCATGCTCTAAAAGTTTTTGATATGTCGGATTTAGAAAGTCCTGAACAAAAAGGTAAGGCTATTTTTTTATGGTTTTATAGTCAAAAGATACAATGTTTTAAATCTAGAGACTTTTTGAGAGCAAAAAGAGGCTTTACAAAACAAAAGTTTGAAGAAGGGGTAAAGATATTGATTGAGAATGAAATATTAAAAAAAAATAAAATTTCTGAAACAGGAAAGGGGCGCCCTAGCGATGTTTATTATGTTAATCCATATATATGGGACAAAGAGGACAAAAAGGACGAATAAGCAGTTTAATCCTTTTCTTCCTAATTGTCCCTTATAATGCAGGAAGAATTATCAAAATAAACTAAATAGGCAAAAAATGAAAAAGAAGAAAAAAAATAATAATAAATTTAGAAAGCAAGAAAACTTACCAGTAAGTTTTAATGAGTCTGAATTAGTTTTGCGTTGGATTGATAAAAAAGACGATATTTTAAATGGACTAAAAATAAAAATGGAAAAAGATGATTGTGGATATGTAAAATTTGAACTAAAAGGGAAAGATATAAATGAAAAGGATTATCAAGAACTTTTGCAAGCTAAAGTTTATGATACATTTGGAATTTCTGACATCAATGTTGCTTCTACTTTAGTAACAAATTGTATAAATGCTATGCTTTCTTTTTCTTTTGATGCTTATGATCTTTCAAATATAGAAAAAGTAAAGGTTTCAATAGAACGTTATTTCTCTGATATAATAAGTCTTTTTAGAGAGTTACGTCCATGTGATCTATTTGAAGCAATGATGATATCTAAATTAATAATTATAGATTTAATGAGCACACGTGAATTTATTGCAGCTAATTCGTCAAAAAATATTGATCAAAGGACAATATATGAAGCCAGAGGGATTAAATTGTCTCGATTATGGTGTGAAATTAAAGAAAAATTAGATAAACATCGCAGACCAGGACAGCAAATAATAGTACAACATAATCATATTTACAATGAGGGACAAGCAATTATTGGATCTCAGTTAAGCACAAGAGGAGGGGCTATTGAAAAAACAGAGAAATGACTCCATGAATCCTATATGTGGAGCTAAAACAAAAACTACAGGTAAATCTTGTCAGAGGTATCCAAGAAAAAATAGAAGATGTCGATTACATGGAGGTTTAAGTACTGGGCCAAAGACTTTTGAAGGGATAAATCGTATAAAAAAGGCTAATTTAAAGCATGGGAAGTATACTAAAGAGGCATATCTAGCAAGCAAAGTTTTTAAAGAATTTATCATGGACTGTAAGGAATTTTTAAATAAATTTTAATATATAATTATTATGAGAATTTTTTATTTTGTTTCTATTTTTACAGGAAT
This sequence comes from uncultured bacterium, assembly GCA_964448255.1. GTDB lineage: Bacteria > Chlamydiota > Chlamydiia > Chlamydiales > SM23-39 > CAYUWE01. Next base: position 1,527 of record CAYUWE010000303.1, read on the forward strand.
AATTTTTTTTTAAAAATGCTTCTATAGCATGGTAAAAATCGAAAATATTCTCTTCGTTATCAAAACCATGGCCTTCGTTATCTTTAACCATATATTCTACTGGTAGACCTCGTTTTTTCAGAGCTTTTACTATTTGATCGGATTGTTCTTTTTTTTACTCTTGGATCATTAGCTCCTTGAGCAATAAATAAAGGG
>CAYUWE010000304.1:0-1719 GCA_964448255.1 uncultured bacterium
ATAGAAGATGTTAGCTAAGAAATCTCTCCATCCTTCTATTCTCGCCCAGTTTAAATCGGCAATATCAATATGTGTTTCTTCATAGAATTTCAATACCACCTCTGAAAAGGTTTTTATATTTATACATTCTTCAGAATCAAAAATAATGCGTGTTGAGAGGTTTTCTAATTTATTAAATACAAGATTAGATTTGGTAAAATCGTCAGCCCATAATAGATAAATTGGAAGATCGGGAATTAAATGAGGTAAAATTATAAATGGAACTATTTTGTTAGTAGTTTTTGAAACGTAAATATCGATATTATCACAAGCGATTGGATTGTCTTTATTCTCTGGAGTTATAATAGATACTGCTGTTTTAAGATCATTTTTATTAGATAAAGGATCAAATGAAATAAAAATAACTCTACAAGGGTACTTTTCAATAAGTTTTAAAACGATGTTTCTATAGTAGTCTGTTCTTTTTTGTAGGTTGTTATAGACTATGAGATTAAATAGACTGGCCCTTGTCTTTTTCGTTTTGCCAAGGTTTTCATACATTTCTTTAAGCGTAGATTCTATTTCACTTGGTTTTATCAATTTCTCTGTAAGCATAGCTTTATAACAGTCTCCAAGATCTACCATCTTTTTCTATTAATTTATCAGCTTCTTTAGGTCCCCATGTACCTGCTTCATATGTTGGCAGCTTATTTGTTGGGTGATTTTGCCAATATTTCAAAATAGGAGTAATTATCCTCCAAGACTCTAAAACTTCATCTTGCCTTGCAAAAAGTGTGTTATCTCCAACTATTGCATCAAATATTAACCTTTCATATGCTTCAGGTGAGCTTTGTCCAAAATATGAGCCATAACAAAAATCCATCTTTACAGGTTGTATCGTAGTGCTTTGACCTGGTACTTTTGTATTGATACGAAGAGCTATACCTTCATTAGGTTGTATGCGTATTGTTAGTAGATTGGGTTCATTCATTTTGCCACGTTGTTGAAATAATACACCTGGTGCATTTTTGAAAGTTATTGCTATTTCTGTTGCTCTTTTAGGAAGCCTTTTGCCAGTACGTAAATAAAAAGGAACACCTTCCCATCTCCAGTTATCCACATGTAGTTTTAGGGCAATATAAGTTTCAACTTTTGAATTTGGAGAAACGTCTTTTTCTTTTATGTATGACTCTACTTTTTCACCGTTGATATATCCAGTGGTATATTGTGCTTTAACAATAAAATTATCAAAATCTTCTATCGGACGGATAGACTGAAGAACTTTTACTTTTTCATCGCGTATTGCATTAGAAGTTAAATTAGAAGGAGGTTCCATAGCAACTAATGATAGTAGCTGCAGCATATGATTTTGTACTATGTCTCTTAACATCCCTTGTTCTTCAAAAAATCTCCCTCTTCTATCTATTCCTAGATCTTCTGCAACGGTAATTTGAATATGATCGATATGTTTTGCATTCCAAAGAGATTCAAAAATGGAATTTGCAAACCTTAATACTAAAAGATTTTGAACGGTTTCTTTACCGAGCCAATGATCAATTCTAAAAATTTGAGATTCTGAGGTGAATTTTGAAATGTATCCTTGCAGATCTTTTGCTGAATCTAAGTCATTTCCAAATGGCTTTTCAATAATTATCCTAGACCATTTATTATGAATCTTGTCCTTATCATAAATAAGATGGTTTTTATGGAGTTTTTCTATAATAAGAGGGAAATATTTAG
>CAYUWE010000305.1:0-1714 GCA_964448255.1 uncultured bacterium
ACCCCGTATGATCTTTTGAATGTTATTTGTAAATATTACGGAGTACACCCATTAATGGTAAAAAGTGATAATAGAGCTAGAAAGTACGTACAAGTAAGAAAAATGTTTAGTTACTTTGCAAGTCGTAAATTTAATACTATACAGCAGGATATAGCTGAAGTGTTAAGAAAAGAGAGAAGTGGGGTTGTGCACTATATTAAATGTATAGAGGATTATCTCTATATAAATGATGCAGAAACGATAAACGATGTAGAAAGAATAAACGAATTATTAACTGAAATAAATAACAAAAATGGCTAAAGATTTACCGTATTTTAAATTCTTCTGCTCGGAGTGGAACGATGGCAAGATAACTCTTGAAGATTACAAAACACAAGGAGTTTTTATAAATGTATGTTCTTACTACTGGTCTAATGAGTGTGATTTAACAACTAAAATCTTAATGAAGAAGTTTAGAAATAACAAAGAAGATTTAGAACTTTTAATTAGTGAGGGTTTTATTTTAGATAGAAAAGGAGTTGTTTGTATAAAGTTTTTAGATGAACAAAAAAAAGAAAGAATTAAAACTAATAAAGCAAGGTCGATAGGTGGTAAGGCTTCAGCAAAAGCTAGAAGAGAGAAGAAGGAGAGTCAACAAATGTTAAATTCTAGTTCAACAAATGATGAACAAATGTTAAATTCTAGTTCAACAAAAAGTCATGTAATAAGAGAAGAAGAGAAAAGAAAAGAAGAGAAAAGAAAAGAGAAAAGGGGTATAAATTCTTTTGATAGGGAAGAGGTTAAAAAACAATTATTATCTGAAGTTAATTTAAAGCATTTAGCTGCTACATTAGAGAAAGGTGTTACTTTAAATGGTGGTAATTTTAAATTGTATTCTGACACAATAGGCAGAATAAAATCTCAATTTAATAACTTTATGTATGTATTGAGCTTGAAAAGTATGGCGTTTACAGATGTTAACCACATAAAGAACTATTTTAGAATATTCTTAGAGAAATATTGGAACGTTACCGAGTCTGAGCATGTTGTTAATAAAATGAATAGAGAATTTAGAAAACAAAATTATAAGAAATGATTGAATGGAATAAAATAGACTTAACAGGTAAAAAGCCTAATTCCAAAGGAGAGGTTAAAACGCTTTGCCCTAGCTGCTCACACACTAGAAAGAAAAAGAAAGATCCATGTTTAAGTGTTAATATTGAAACAGGTGTAGGGTATTGCTGGAACTGTGGAGAAACAACTATAAGAGATAAAAAAAGCAGAAAAATAGAGTATGATTTACCTCCTCAAAAGTGGGAAAACTTTACCAATTTGTCTGATAAGGTTGTAAAGTGGTTTTCTAATAGGGGTATATCACAAAGGACTTTAATAGATTGTAGGATAACAGAAGAAAAGTATTATCAGCCACAACTGCAAAAAGAAACTAACAACGTAGTCTTTAATTATTTTTATGGGGTTACTCTTCTTAATAAGAAGTTTAGAAGTCCAGAGAAAGCATTCACACAATGCAAGAACGCTAAGAAGGTCTTTTATGGTATTAATGATTTAGAAGGTGAAAAAGAATGTTTTATTGTTGAAGGTGAGATTGATAAACTATCATTATGGGAAGTAGGTATTAAGAATTGTATTTCTGTGCCTAATGGAGCCAATGACTTAAACGATGTTTTTGACACTTGCGGGGAAGAGTTAAAGAAAATAGAAAAGTTTTACATAG
>CAYUWE010000306.1:0-1713 GCA_964448255.1 uncultured bacterium
GGCAATTTGATCAAACCTTGACTTTTATCAAATTTCAAATCTAGGTTTTTTACAATTTTCCATCCTCCAAAAATACCAAAAAACAAAGCTAACAAATAAGTACTTATTGTCAAAAAATTAATTTGAACAGAGGTTGCTATATTATTAAAAGACATAACAAGGAAGATGGAGGGTAAAATAAAAAGCTTTTTTAATGAGATAATTCTTGTCTTTGAAGCTCTAAAACCCATTATTACCAAATAAAAAAATAAAAAATATACCCACCATGGAGTATGGATTAAAGCTTGCCAAATAACATTCATATTATTATGTATCCTTATTGTTAAAAATAGTTTCATAAACAGATATAATAATTTTATCTAAAATATCACTTTTAGAAAGAGTCCCGTCTACTACAATATCAGGATCATGTTTTAATTTTATCAAAAATAAAGGTCGAGAATAATCACAATATTTTTGAAGCTCCTCTCTAAGATCCTTTGTTTCGATAACGTCTTTTCTAAGATAATCACGCATTAATCGTCGTACAAGAGAAATATCAAGAGGAACCTCTAATTGGACTAGAAAATCAATGAATTGTCCTGTTTCTTCATGATCATACCCTAAAGGGGCATCAAATATTATAAATGGTGTAGCTCGTAATAATTTATTAATAGCTGGACATTGAATATCTACGCCTGCCTTAAGAGTAAGAAGTGTCTTCGCTAGAGCTGGTGTTTTCCATTTGGTAAAATCTTTTCCCTTATGAAACCATTTAATATAATCACTCGGGAACTCTGAGATCTCTTCATAATCATCCCAATGAATGCTTGTAGCTTTTAATTTAGTACTTAATTCTTTAGCTATTACTGTTTTTCCTGAACCAGATACTCCAGATATCCCAATAATGATAGGATGATGCCCATTGTTCAAAAAAACTTTTTGAAGTTTTTGTAAAATATTTTTTGATAAATTTTTCATATATCTAGCTTCTGCTCAACTTTTGAAAAAGAATAACTAGCCTTTTTGCTTAAAACCTGTTTTTTATAAGATTTGTAAAAAGCAAGATTTACAAATATCAAAGCTAAAAAGCCAGCTATGCCCATAGGACCAATTAATAAATAACTTCCATCTACAAAAAAAATCATACAAAGAGGAGTTACTTTATTTAGTATCCCATGAAAAATAGCAGGTATTAAAATAGATTTTCCTTTAACTCTTAAATATTGGAGAATAGGAGCTAATAAAATGGTTCCGATTATCATCCAAAAACTTCCTAATATGGGGTTTTTAGGATAATTTAATCCAATAAGAATAATAAGAGGTACATGCCAAAGGCCCCAAATAAAACCTATAATTAAAGATGATTTCCAAAACCCCAACTGTTTAAGCTTTTCAAAAAGATAACCTCTCCACATAATTTCTTCACCAAATGTAGATAAAAGATTAATTGTTCCCCCGATAATAATACCGCTTACAATAGTAATAAATGAGAGAAAAAGGTATTTCATCCAAAGTGAAGGAAAAGGCAAAACACTAAACAAAGACTGAAAAGTCTCCGGAGACATTGGCTTAAATTTAGCAAATAAAAAGCTTAAAATAAATGTCAAAAGAGAGATAATTACTGGAATAAAAATAGCTGACAATAGACATTTATTTGGTTTTTTAAAAACAGTCAAAGAAATCTTTTCTTTTTTTGAAAATAAGATAGCTATAGTTCCAGGAATCCACATA
>CAYUWE010000307.1:0-1693 GCA_964448255.1 uncultured bacterium
AACATATCTGTGCAATATTGTTTATATCGATATCTTTTTTCTCTTCATTAAAAAGTAGCCTTTGAATAACTAAATCAGCATATCTTCTAATAGGAGATGTAAAATGACAGTAGTATTCTAATGCTAAACCATAGTGTCCAATATTTTCAGAGGAATATAATGCCATTTTCATATTCCTTATGAAATTTATTGATAAATGCCTAATAAATGGAGTGTTTTTAGCTTGTGTAAATAAGTGTTGGATATCTTCTTGCTTAGGATCCTTTTTTATTTTAAGCCCTAAAATTTGGGCGAAGGTGAAAAAATCTCTAAGATTGGCTTCATCAGGCTGCTCATGTATTCTATAAATCAATCCCTTTTGTTTTTTATCTAAGTGTTTGGCAACAACTTCATTAGCTTTAAGCATAAACTCTTCGATTAATTGATGGGATTCATCATATGGAACAATTGTTATTCCAGTAGGACAACCTTTTTCATCAACATCGATTTTTGCTTCAGGCATAGCTAAATCAATACTTCCTCTATCAAAACGCTTTTTTCGAAGCATTTGAGCGAGTTCATGCATCGATAATAAAAGTGAAGAATATTCGTGTTTTGCTTCTTTTTTTAGGATTTTAGATACTTCTTCATAGGTGAATCTTTTCTTACTTTTAATAAATGAGCGAAATATTTTCTCATTTACTAATTCTCCAGTTTTATCAAATTCCATCTCCACAGATACACATAGCCTAATAACATTAGGTTTTAAACTACATAAATTCGATGAAAGTTCATGGGGAAGCATAGGTAGTACATATCCTGGGAAATATGTAGAATTTCCCCTCGATAGCGCTTCTTTATCTAAATGACTATCATTTTTCACATAATGAGCAACGTCTGCTATGTGTACACCTAATATGAAATTTCCATTTTTCCCTTTTTTTAAAGAGATTGCATCATCAAAGTCTTTTGCTGTAATAGGGTCTATGGTAATGCATATTTCATTAGTAAAATCTTCTCTATTTTCAAAATCTTTTTCTTTTACTTCATCTCCAAAGGCTCTTGCTTCTTTTATTGCATTTTCAGAAAAATTTTCATGAAGTTGAAATTCTTTTATAGCAGATAAATTATCAATAGATGGATCGGATATATGTCCAATTTTTTGAATTAATGTGGCTTTTAATTTATTTGAAGATTTTGTAGATAGTTTTACTAATACTCTATCTCCAATATTTAGTTTAGTTCTTGCTGTTAATTTAATTTCTCTATTAATCCCTAATAAAGGAGAGAACAGCTTATAGCTATTTTTTTTTAGAGTAAGACTTACTGTTGCTGCTAATATTGTTCTTTTACGCTCTAGTATTGTAAGTATTCTTCCTTCATATCCCTTTTTTGTTAGCCTATCATCTAATTCTACCTCTACAGTATCCCCATCGATTGCATTATTCATATACCTTGCAGGAATGAAGACATTACCTTTCATTTCTTCATCTTTATTAGGATGAACAAATCCAAAGCCCCTAGGGTTAGAATGTAATACTCCAATAACAAAATTTTTCTTTGTCATTTATATCTATCCTTTTTCACGAGTATAGATTAGTTAGATATAAGCGAGCAAGAAATACCCTTTAAAATAATAACTAATTTTTTGAAAAAATAAGGCCTAATTAGAAGATTAGGCCTAAGGATAGTTTAAATTAGAGAAATTTTTATT
>CAYUWE010000308.1:0-1688 GCA_964448255.1 uncultured bacterium
CTTCATATATCTAATTATTTTTCTTTTATGTTTTTGCTTTTTGCAAGCAGCTCCTGTTGGCAACCCATCCGCACCAAGATATATCGAACAAGGAATGATTTTTTCTCCTGGGCATGTGATTGATTGTAGAATAGGATACGAAGGAGATTTTGTTGCAAATAGTAGGATGAGACAAAGAAAAAATAACCATAGAAGAATAGATAAGTATTCATTAGATGCTAATTGCGGCAGCTTTACATTGAATATTCATAATAGATGTGATCTTTTTGTGGTATTGGGACAAGGAAGGTTAAAAGCAGATTGGAGAGTAGAATTTCCAGCATCTACTTTTTCAAAATTAGAAGCGGAATCTCATTATCATTTTTTATGGAATGTTGGTGCTAAAGCAATATTTTTTGAATGGGGGAATTTTTCACTTACTTTTGGCGGTAGATATGAAAATTTACATCCAAAGGTTTTATGGATAACGCAAAATGGAACGCCAGTAGGTGTTGATAATGCTAAAATGAAATACTCCCTATGGCAAGTAGATATGGGGCTTTCATATAAAATTGATTTTATCATTCCATATATTGGAGTAAAATATTCTCATAAAAATGGAAATATACATGAGGTTACAGGAGTAGTTCTATCAGATAACGGAAGTGGACAACTGTTAATGAAAAATAGAAAAAAATTTGGAATGTATTTAGGCTGTTCTTTTACAACTGGAAAAATATTTGCCTTAACAGTTGAAAGCCGATTAATTGATGAAGAAGGCGTAAGTGTAATTGGTGAATTTAGATTTTAATAATAAAATTTCAAGAGAAATTGGTGCCAGACAAGTTAAGAATAAATAAACTCCTATTTTATATTTTATTTACTCTATTTCCCTGTTTTGTATTTTCAGCTTATATAGGTAATCCTTCTTCCCCTGCATTATTGCAAGAAGGTGTTTTTTTCTCAGATAAATGGCCTGTTAATTGTTCTTTGAGTTTCGATGCTACAAAATTATTTAATGATAAAGATAAGTTTAAACCTACATGGCAAGAAGAGGGATTTCAAAATGCTAAAATGAAAGGCGAAACTTATATAGCTTCAGTTGTTCTAACAATTTTAGAAAGATTAGATTGTTATGCAGGTGTTGGAATAATGCATATGCATCCTTCTTTTAAAAGAGATGGGTATTACTATAAGGGAAGATCTAAAAGTCATCCTGCTTGTCGCTTAGGTGCTAAAATTCTTTTATTTGAAGTTAATAACTTTTCTTTCGGTGCCGATGTAAAATATTTAACTTTTCATTTTCGTACTACTGATTTTACTGTTAACCCCTTGCCACCCGAAGAAGAAGAATATAAACTTAATCTAACAGAATGGCAAATTGCCCTTGGTATATCTTATCAAGTGAAATGGTTTTCACCCTATATTGGCTTAGATGTTAGAAATATGGAAATATTAATGAAAGATACTGATATTTCTGAAAAAGGAAGAATTAAAATGATAAATCGCCATAAAACAGGGGTTTATTGTGGATTTTCATTCGTTTTAACAACTTCTTTATCTATTACTGCAGAAGCACGTTTTGTTAGTGAACAGGCAGTAACTGTGCAAATTAGAAGAAGATTTTAATCTTATTCCTGCCTTGAAGTATTTGCTGCTGCTGTAGCGTTATTTGCTAGTTCTACATAATGTGAAGTTACTAATCTTTG
>CAYUWE010000309.1:0-1652 GCA_964448255.1 uncultured bacterium
ATAATATGCAAGAATTTTCAGAAAATGGATATAAGGAGATAGTACTTACCGGAATAAATATCGGAGATTATGAAGAAAACTTATCAGATTTATTAAAAGAGATTGAAAAAATAAAAGAGGTAGAAAGAATAAGGCTCTCTTCAATAAACCCTAATGATATCGATGATGAGTTAATAGATACTATTACTCAGAGTAAAAAGATAGCTAATAGCATGCATATTTCCCTGCAAGCAGGATCAAATAGGGTATTGAAGTTAATGAATAGGAGATATACTAAACAAAATTTTTATTATATCGCAGAGAAATTAAGGGAAAAAGATAGTGATTTTACTATAACAACTGATATAATTGTAGGCTTTCCATCTGAAATGGATAGTGATTTTGAAGAGTCTTATCAAATGGTTAAAGACATTAGATTTTCAAAAGTGCATATGTTTCCGTATAGTGTAAGGGAAAATACAAAAGCTGCAAAAATGAAAGGGCATATTTCTAAAGAGAAAATTTTACAAAGGAAAAATAGGCTTTTAGAAGTTTCAGATAAGATAGCATTTGATTTAAGAGAGGAATTTGTAGGGAAAAAAGCAAAAGTATTATTGGAAAATGTTATAAGATGTGGAAAAACTAACTATTTATTTGGGTATACATCAAATTTTTTCCCTGTATACGTTAGGAAAAGTGAATTTATCCAACCAAATGAAATAGTAACAATTATTTTAAAAGAGAATTCAAAAGAGGGATATTTTATCGGGGAATATGATAACTAATTGGAAGAGTTCATATAAAAAAATAAAGCCATTTTCAAAGAAATCTGGCATATCACTTATTATTCCAAATAGTAACTGCCAAGCTACTATTTATCCGACATATATTTCTTTTAAAAAAGATTTTACAAAGTGTTTTGAGCTATTTTTAAAATTATCTAATCCAGTAATAGATTTTTCTGTTTTTTTAGATTTAGAAAAAAACAAAATAGAAGTTCAAATAACGACTATAAATGAATTTTTCTTCTACTACATATACGCTGAAGATAAATCGATAGTATTTCATGTTAAAAGAGCACCAAAAGATGGTTTTTTATACTCAGTTAACAATAAAGAAACAAAAATTTTTCAAAATGAGAAAGTAGTTCTTTTTGATGCAAAGATTTATGAAAAACAAGTGTCTGAAAATTTATTTTTAGGGTCTCATAAGAAACAAAATATAGATAGGATAAAAGAAAGAAAAGATATTAAAGAAATTCTGCCACTTTGGTTTTCTTTAGGGCAAAGGGTATCTTGTGATAATGAGACGAATGAAGGAACAGCTACTTTACTAGATAAATGTGAAAAAAATCTTAAAGAAAAAAGAGATATAACTGCAATACTATTGCAATTATTTAATATTGGATTTTCTAATTTTTTGATTCCAAGACTTATCGATGATGAATTTCATGGGGTAGTTCCTCAATCTACTAATATTTCTAAAAATGCTGATCCTTATACTATTTTAGTTAGAGGGAGTAAGATAATTAGAAAAATGCTTTTTTTTCAAAAAAAAGAAGAGTTTTTTCTATTGCCACACCTTCCCAAAAGTCTATTTTGTGGGAAATTTGTAAATGTTGATTGTAATGGGTTTGGAACGATTAATTTTGAATGGTCGAAAAAGCAGATAAA
>CAYUWE010000310.1:0-1650 GCA_964448255.1 uncultured bacterium
TACATCTATTAGAGTTTCTGGGCGAAATGGCGTTCCTAAACAAGAGACAACACCCCCCCTTTCACAAACAGAGCCCATAGCTACCCCATAACCAATAAATGGTAGTTGTAGATTAATAACAGTCCCTGAAAAAGGTTTGCCATCATTAAACCCAATTTTTATTATTGGAAAACCATAGTGCTGCACTCCAACAAAGTCTGTTACATCACCTGTAACTGTGAGATGAGTATTAGTAAAGAAAGGAATTTGAAAATCAAAGTTATGAACTTTATCTTCACTTTCTTTAAAAAAGTTCATAACAGCATTATGAGTGATATGAGACAAATAATAACAAGCTAGTCTCTCTAATGGATTATATTCATTATATGGATCCATCCTTAAACATTGATGGGTAAATCCTATTTGAATCTCATCTTGATACTTCTCTTTCATTTTTCTATATACTAAAGTATGCGCTAATAGAAGATTGCGAAGAACCATTCCAGATTTAGACATACTTTCGTTACCATCACCTGGATATACTTTTCTAATGTAATTTTGAAATACATATATTCCAAGTTCATTAAACGTCATCCAATATTTTACATAACCCTTAAACTCATCGATCATCTTTTCAGAGAAATTTACAAAGCTTTCAATGTTCTCTTCTTTTTCAAATCTTCCATTATCAATAAACCAATTTGGATCCACAAAATGATGAATTGTAACTAATGGTTCTATTCCATTTTCTTTTAATAACCTTAATAAATTTTTGTATTTTGCTATGGCCTCGAAGTCGAACTTTCCTTCTTCTTTTTCAATAACACACCTTTCTAGAGATAATCTAAAAGAAGTAACATTCATTTCTTGTAAATGTTTTACTAAATCTTGTGGATAGTCTAAGTAATTGATAAATCTATTATCCTCAGGAGATATTTCCATATTTTCTTTGATATAATCATCCCAAGAGCATTTCCCTTCAAATTGAGGGTGTGATAGTTCAGTGCCAAGTCCAGAATCTTGATACAATGATGTAGCAAAACCAACACCAAAGTCTGTAGAATCACTAGGACTATCAGGAAGATATTTTGCAATTAACCTATTTATCTCTTCTATATCTTCTTCTTTTGCTTCTAGAAGATTTTCTTTATTTCGAAAAGAAGATATCACAAATGTTGGAAGAGATAATGCAACACCAACACCGCTTAAAACAACTCCAAGCGAGTAAAATACAGGAGCTTTTATTATATTTATCGCATAGTGACTAACTTTTTGAAATAAGTTTAAATTAACATGGTCTATTGTATTATCATCATTTAATACACAAAAATCACTTTGTGGTAAAAAACTATTTAAACACTCCACATTAGAATCTAGAGCTAAATTACTTATACTTTCTAATGCCATAACATTCTCCTTTTTAATGCGCGAAGACATTACCAAGAAAAAATGTTAAAAACAATACAAGAAAAAATTTTAAACTTTTATAAACGCTTTAGATACTTTTTTTATAATTATTTCTATCCACTTTCTTATTTCAACAGCAAAAAAAGTTATAAAAAATATTATTACAGGAAATTTCCATAACGTTAGTCCTATAGAAACAGAATGAAATACTTTTGGGAAAAAATATACCGCTACAAAATGTAATATTATACTTGCAAATGCCCC
>CAYUWE010000311.1:0-1636 GCA_964448255.1 uncultured bacterium
ACTGAGCTAGCGCTAATATATGCCCTGTTGTAGGCTCTATCATCACCGCCCATCCACCTTTGGCATTAACTTTTTTCACTCCTTTTTCTAATTCTTCTTCCGCTATCGCTTGAATATATTGATTTATCGTTAGAAAAACATCAGCTCCATTTTCTGGATTTGATAGCACTTTTATAGTATCCATATGATGCTTGGGAGATCGTAAAATTAATTTCCCTCCCATTTTCCCTTGTAGATATTTATCAAAATACATCTCCAAACCACCAGTTGGAAAACTCTTATATGTCTTACTATCTTTCTCATCTTGTACTGTATGTAAAACTTGTCCTAACAGATGATCAAAAGGATACGATCTTTTGTAATCTTGAATAAAAAATATTGCGTTTTTTGCTATTTTATTAGTCTTTGCAACTACCTTCCACCAATTTTCGATTTTATCTTTCATGTCTTTGTTAAGCCATGAAACTAATTTCCTACTCCTACTTTTTTTATATAAATGCTCTAAAATCTTCGCTTCTTGTTCTTTCGATAAACAACATATCTTACTAATTTCACTAGCAATATACCTTCTATTAATTTCTGGTATAGCTATAGATTCTGCATATAGATGAAATTTGGGGATGTCTATTACAAAAGGCTGCATTTCATCAGGATGACCCGTTTTTATAGAGGTATTAGAAAAAAACCTCCCTCTCATAAAAGGTTCTTTTACCAGATATCTATGTTGCTGCTGCCCTACTTTTTCCCATTTTTCATTTTCAATTATCTGAACACGATAAAATTGAATGATTATCAAACAAAAAAATAAAAATACAAAAAAACTTATGAAAACTAATCTTTTTCTATCTGAAGAATTTATGCTTTTTTTTTAAAAAACGCCTTTTTTCTAGACATTTTATTTTGCTCCAATAGCAACTGGGATATTATTATGTTCTATTTTTTCTTCATTATTTTCATTAGAATTTATAGCCATCCCCTCTTCAAGTGTTAATATCTCATGAACAAAGGGATGTTTTAGATGAGAATAATCTACTGATCTAGCCATATCCATCAAATGTGATGGATTTTCAAATTGATCAACTTCATATTGCAAACGACTATTTTCTTCTTTTATCTGCAATATCTCTTGTTCTACTTGTGGAAGAGCAATTCTAAGACATGTCATATAATTTTGTTTCTCTACATAAAAATATAAACATATACTGAAAAGCATGATAATAATACTAACTCTAAAAAATAAAGCTATATTCATTACTCTTCCTATAATTTCTCCGCAAACCGCAATTTAGCACTGCGAGCTCTTGGATTTTTTACTTTTTCTTTTTCCGTTGCTACAACGGGCTTTTTTGTTAATAAAACTAATTTTTCTTTTTTTCTTTTAATTCCCGGTCCAATAAGAGGCTGCCTTCTTGACGCTTCTCTAAATACTTCCTTTACTATTCTATCTTCTAAGCTATGGAAACTAATTACCCCTATTCTTCCTTCAAAACACAATAGTTCAATAGAGTCAACAATCCCCTTTTTCAAGGCATTGAGCTCATCGTTAACAAAAATTCTAAGAGCTTGAAAAATCAATGTCGCTCTATGAATTTTCTTCTTCATCTTTCCAAGTCCCTTTTCAATAATCCTTGCCAAT
>CAYUWE010000312.1:0-1634 GCA_964448255.1 uncultured bacterium
TCCTATTAACCCTGATGGTAATTTAGCGTTATCTAATATATGTTTTACTAAAAATGAAGTTGTAGTTTTCCCATTTGTTCCTGTTATGCCAACTAAAAATAGTTCTTCAGATGGAAAATCATAATACGTAGAGGCAATATCAGCTTCAATTTTAGAAACATCACTATGAATAATTTGTACAATAGATTTTAAAAAAGGATCGTATACTTCAGAGACAATAGCAACAGCACCTGCTTTTACTGCATCATAAATATAATTGGATCCATCATAAGTTTTACCTTTTTTGGCAATAAATAAATTTGAAGGAAAAACTTTTCTAGAATCACTGCAAATACCGGATATTTGCGTTTCTTTCGATCCTTTAATTTTTATATTGGAAATATTTTTGAAAATTTTTTTTATTTTCATCTCTTAGTATTGTTCCACTCAGAATATTTCTTTTTTAACTCTCCAACTTCATATGTCCAACTAGCTTTTTTCACATCCCTTCTAGGATCCCCATAAGGATACCCAAAAGGATCATCTCTCGCAACACCTAAATATTCTAAAGTCCTTTTAGCAATTTCCCTAAAAATAGGAGCGGCGCATACCCCCCCATGATATATTTTGCCAACATTAGGAACAAATTTTACTTCAGGTTCGTCTATTGATATTAATAAAACAAACTTTGGCTTATCCGCAGGAGCTATACCAACAAATGATGAAATATATAGTTTATTAGAATAAGTACCATTAACAATTTTCTCAGAAGTTCCAGATTTTCCAGCTTCAGTATATCCAGGTACATCCCCAGAACTTGCAGTACCTCCAAATTTCGTTGTAAATTTCATCGCTCTTAATATTCTTTTTGCAGATTCTTCTGATAAAATTCTTTTTCTTCCTTTTGGCTTTTCATTATCTAATAAAACTATCTGTTTACCATCTTTTTCTTTCACAATTTTTTTAACAAGAGTCGGCGTTACTTCAATACCACCATTGGCAAACATGGCATAACAGCGAAGCATTTGCATGCTATTTACTAAAATATTATGGCCTATTGCTAAAGAATATGGTGTCGATAGTGACCATTCTAGTTTTCCATTAGGATGTAACTTGCCAGGTGTTGGTACTAGCCCTATTGTCTCTGCAGGAACTTCAATATTTGTTTTTTGACCGAAGCCAAATTCTTCTAATGTTTTTTTATACCAATTATCCCCAAAAGTATTGACTACACGTTGTATTATTTTCCCCATATAGATATTAGAAGATTTTAATACTGCTAAATCCATATTTAAATAATGATGCAATCTACCATCTCTTAGTGGCCTTCTTCTTCCTGGAAACGCTCCATTAGATGTAGGTATTTTCTCTTCTGGAGAAAATATTGGGTTTTTCCCAATTCTTTCTAATTCTTCATTAGCCTTCATGCATATTGCTAAAGTAATAGGCTTAAATATACTCGCAGGCTCAAAAGCATCCATCACTGCTTTTATCCTGGTATGTTCTATTAATTTCTCATCATTGAAATATTTATCAAACCAGAAAATATATTCTTGGCAACCGCCAATTATTTTACCAAAGTTAACACGGTTCTTTGCAGGAGTATCTTTGCTAATTACAAATACCTCTCCTTGAGTCCATTCTTCAAAATAATC
>CAYUWE010000313.1:0-1629 GCA_964448255.1 uncultured bacterium
TTCACTACATTTTGTAGATTTTGAATATGAATAAATATTATCCAATCAAATTTCATCCTATCTATAAAGAATGTCTATGGGGAGGAGATAGGATAAATTCTTTAAAAAATGTAAGTGATAAAAATAATATTGCAGAATCATGGGAGCTATCTGATAGAGCTGATGGCATGAGCATAGTTGCCAATGGCTTATATAAAAACTATAGCTTGAACGATCTCACAAAAGAAATGAAAGAAAACCTTCTTGGAAAAAATAAAAAATTTAAAGAGTTTCCCATATTAATAAAGCTTATTGATGCAAAGAAGGATTTAAGCATTCAAGTACATCCAGATAAAAAAATGGATAGTTTAGAAGAAAAAAATGAAGCTTGGTACGTCCTTGCTAGTGATAATGATGCATATGTATATGCTGGGTTTAATAAAAAGATAGATAATAAAAGATTATTAGAAAGTATAAATTCTAAAAATATTTCTCAAGACCTTCAATATTTTTCTATTTATGAAGGTAACGTTATTTTTATTCCTGCAGGGATGGTTCATTCAATTGGAAAAGGTTCCTTTCTATTAGAAGTGCAACAAAACTCGAATACTACGTATCGTTTATATGATTGGGATAGAGTAGATAATAATGGATTAAGAAGAACTCTTCATATCGATAAAGCCCTAGAAGCTATAGATTTCGATGTTTATACGAAAATAAATAATGAAAATCCACTATGTTATTGTGATCATTTTGTCATCGAGCGGTTTTTATATTTTTCAAAACCATATAGTTATGAGATGTCAAAAGATAGTTTTCATTATTATTTTTGTATAAAAGGAAAAGGATCTATAATTGTCGATGGATATGAAGAAGAGTTAAATTTTTCCGATAGTTGTTTAATCCCTGCAGCAGCGAATAAAGTTACAATAATTCCTGATGATATGATAAAGCTTCTTTTAGTTAGGTTGCCTTAAGAAATATCAATTCATTTCAGTATAGTTGGTTACTGTAATGTTATCGCCTTTAATAAGGATATAAGCTCTAGTTTGCGTATCTTCTATATTAATAATTTTATCTAACTTGCTAGTCCTTGGCCATTCATATTTTATGTAATTAACAGTCCATTGAATTTTATATTTTCCCGGAGGAATTTCAAAATATACTACGCCTCTTTCACCGTTAGAGCCAGGAGGACGAAGCGGAAGTACTTTTCCATAAAATATTACATCAAATATTTTGCCACCGTCTTTTGTTAGATCATCGATAACTTCAATTTCTACAGTAACTTTTTTTTCATTTGGCTTATCTTTAGATCGATAAGTTGTAGCTGTCTTTCTAATTGGCATTTTATTTTCTTGAGCATAGATATTCTTTTTAGTTTGCCATTGGTTAGTAATACTAAATCCAAGGTAAACGAAGAATATAGAAAATATGCATGTAAATGCTGTAATTATAACGTATCTTCTTTTCATTATAACCCTCTTGTAACTTTTACATACCTAATATTGAATATGTTTTTCAAGAAATAAAATAATTAACCATTATTTTAGTGGGTAATAGATTGATTATTCACTAAGCAAATAGAATTATCAATAGCTGTTTCAGAGAGATTCAAAAAAAATCATATTCTTGAAGCTATTTGGTATT
>CAYUWE010000314.1:0-1621 GCA_964448255.1 uncultured bacterium
GATGACCCAATAGAAATAGCTAAAGACGTAATAGAAAATGTCTGTGCCTATAAAGCTGAAGAATATTTTTTATCAAAAGATAGTGAAGGTAAGTGGGACCATGAAGGATTAAGACAATGGCTAATGACAAATTTCCCAATAACTTTTGAAGAAGGATTTTTCAGCAATGAAGACTTAAAGCTAGAGCAAGTAGAAAAAAATATTATAGAAAAAGTACTCTGTGTTTTTGATGAAAAAATCTCTCAGCAACAAAAGCAAATTACCGTTATCACGGAAAATATCCCAGAAGAAAGGCGAGAAGAAAATCTTTTACTAAGCATTATTAGCAACTTAATGATCAGAAAAATAGATAAGCTTTGGCAAGAACATCTACATGGCATAGACCATTTACGTTCAGATGTACACTTGCGCGTTGTTGGGCAAAAAGATCCGCTTTTAGAATTTAAACATGAAGCATTTCTATTATTCCACAATTTCTCAGACAATTTAAAATTAGAAATATCTAAAGACCTTTTCCGTTTCGAACTAGTCCCTCCTCAACAAAAACGACTAGCAGAAACACTCGCGCAATTACAAATGCATACTAATCAATCATTTGTTCCACAACCAACTAGGCAAGAACAACAACCACAAATTGAACAACAACAACAGCATACAATTACTACAGAACCAAAAGTTGGTAGAAACGAAGAATGTCCTTGTGGCAGCGGGAAAAAATATAAAAAATGTTGTGGAAAAGCTAGTCCTACTTTCTCAGTCAACACGTGATAGGCGTTTGTATCCGTAGTAAATAAAAGGAACAGCTAATAAAAAATATAAAAACCAATATTTTGCGTTCCATTGCAAAAGAATTTGTCCATCTTTTGAGAAAAAGATCATAAACAAACTCAATAACAATAGATTTATTCCTACAGAAAGCAATACTGTTGACCAAACATAATCATTCGAAGCAGGTTCACTTTCTTCTTGAGAAATATCTTCAATTTCTTCTTCGTTTTCTTCTTCAAATTGTGTTTCTTCTTCTTCGTCGAATACCTTTGGCCTATAGGGAGGTGGATACAAAGAAGATAAGCTGTCATTACCAGAAAAATTTCTTGGCTCCTCATTATATATTTCATCGTATCTAACTTTTTCTGAAATATTCCTGCCACAATAAGCACATGAAACAGCATCTATTTCAATTCTTCCTTCACAATGTGGGCATAATTTTAAGCGTTTATTTTGTTCCATCGTCCTTCCCTTAAGATATTTCTTTAATATGCTAATCTTTATACTAATATTTCTCTTTTTTTTCCCCAACAATAAGAGTTAGAAAAAACATAGAAACATTTCTCTTTTTTCTATAAAATTAAAATAAAACGCAAGATAGATTATGCAATCTTTTGATTTATCCATTATTGGTGCAGGCCCTGGTGGCTATGTAGCAGCAATAAAAGCAGCACAATTGGGAATGAAAGTTGCTCTAATAGAAAAAAATTTTGTTGGAGGAACATGTTTAAATGTAGGATGTATACCTACAAAAAGTCTTATATCACATGCAAAAATCTTAAATAATATATAAAAATCAAAAAAATATGGTATTCATGTTGGAAATATATCCTTTAATTTTGAGGAAATAGAA
>CAYUWE010000315.1:0-1614 GCA_964448255.1 uncultured bacterium
AGTTTTACCAAATTCATTGAAATTCCAAAATTGTATTTTATTACTAGGAGCTAAATTACAATTATATATATGTTGTAACGCAGCTCTGCAATCATCTATAGCGTATTTGCTATTAAGTATTTGTGCTTTGCTACTTTTTAATTTTTTAACTAATCTTTTGTAATCAAATCCTTTAGTTCTCATCATTTCAATTAAAGGTTGCTGCACAGATACTGTATTGATTCTTTTAACGCTGTAGCTAAAATCAGTTTTTAATGCGTTTAGCATGTCGCCAATTTCATAACACTCTTCAATGTTTAATACTTTTAAAAGGCCATCTTGAAAATCCGTCATTACTTTAGTACCTTTCCCGTCAAGGCATTTTGTCCACAAAAGTATATTAACTCTATTATTGAACTTGTATCTTTGTTTAAAAGCAAGTGCTTTTACATACTCAGGTCTCCCTTCTTTTGCATATCCTTCTAAGTAATCATCAAAAGAATATTTCTTCCCGATACTATTAATTGTGTGTACGTTAGCTAGATTCATTTTAGGAACAACCATATAATAAACTGGAAGTTTTAATTCAGTTGCAGCTTCTACCCTGTGCTGCCCATCAATTATTTCGTAATTTTCATTTACTAAAACAGGTATAGGCAATAAACCTTCTTTCATACTTTCCTTAATCCTGTTTAAGTTAGCTTTGTTTATCTCTCTATTACCTGCTAGTTTTTGAAATAAACTGTAGTTTTTAGTGCTTTGCACTTTAAATGATTTTTGCATTAGTCATGCTTTATATAACTGGCTAATCGCCATTGGTACAAATGTAATACATAATATAATCCAAAGCAAATAAAAAAAGACCTTTGAGAAATCAATCTCAAAGGTCCACAAAAACTAAAGTTCTATCCTATCATTCTGATTGCAATATAATAAAAAAGCTGGACAATTTGCCCAGCTTCGATAACTACTATTATTACACCAAATCTACGTTAATACGTCTTAAGCTATTAAATTTATTTTAAACTTGCAAACCTCTTTTGTTTGCTTCGTCAATATATGCTTGTAAATGGTTTGCATTATTATCTAGCGCATTTGCTGTTCTTTCAGGCACTTCTACTCCACTTTCTATTGCAGCTTCAGCAGCTTTTAAGTGTTTAGCAAATCTTTTTTTATAGTCTCTTACTCGTAAAACTATTGTTCTGTCAACTTCTTCTGATGGATCCTTTATTCCTACCCGGTAACCAACTTTGTTCATCGCTGGCACATATGGTTTTTCAGCACCGTAAGCAGCATATTCTGCATTTACTAAATCATGCACACTTCCTTTTATCACCTTGCCTGTGCGCTTCTGTAGATTACGCTTTGCTTTGATTTGCAAGTGTTCCTCATGGAGCCTTTGTGTATTTTGATAGTGGGCAATCAATAAAAGAATCTCAAGCAAAATGGTCACATACCCAATAAGAGTAGATTCATTTTCTAGTGTAGCATCTGCATCATTGAGTTCTGCTGTTCTTTTAGCTTTAAGATCAAGTAGCGCAGGTTCAAGTATAGCGATTTGTTTTTGTGCTGCCGAAGTCACACGACCTTTCCAAGTAGTATTATATTGAGTTTGCAGCTTCGCTTCATATTGTG
>CAYUWE010000316.1:0-230 GCA_964448255.1 uncultured bacterium
CATTTTTTGATTTATGTTTGCTAACAAATTCCGGCGTTATAATTTCTGCAACTCTTGAAGTCTTTGTCATTATAGCTCCTGTTATTGCTGCAAATGCAATAGCAGTAATAGCTGCTTTATTATTAATTTCTTCTGTAGCTAGTAACGTAAAAGCCCCTGCTAGAGAAGCTATAGTTTGACAAGTCTCATAATTATAATTTATTCCACTATAAACTTTCGGTGCTGTTGCC
>CAYUWE010000316.1:240-1607 GCA_964448255.1 uncultured bacterium
ATAATAACAAAGAAATATTCGCTGCTAGCATCATTTTCTTATAAAACCTTATTCTTGATGATTTATTTCGTATTTTCTATTTAATGCTGCTTGTCCTATGGATGTCAGCATTTCTGATAACATTCCTGCTTGAAAAGCAGATGCGCATGCGGCCAATATCATTGAAGAAGGAGGTAAATAACGATAATTTTTTAATAAAGTGATAGATTGTGAAAAAATAGCTGAACCCAAAGCTAACATAGCTATTTTGTTTGCTTTAGCCGTTTTTATAGTTTCTGATGTAACAATCCCTGAAAAAATTTCAGTAGCTCCAATAAGACAAGAACATACCCTAGTTCCTAATTTCTTAATTCCAAATTTCACAAGTTGATTAACCCCTAATGCAGTTACACACCCCATAACAACACCTCTCTTTGTTGCATTAATTGGATCATCGCTTTGCCTTATACTCTCTCTCATAGAAAGGAAAAAAACAGGAAATATTCCAATACTTACTGCTGTTATTATTTTTGCTGTTGTAGAACCAAGAGCTATTCCATACGCAGCTGTAAGAATTACCATTGCTCTAGCAGAGGATCCACCAAGGGCTTGAAATAGACTAGACTCTGTTTTGTAACATTTCATAAAGTCTTCTATATTTTTTTCTCCAACTTTCGCATATTTTATTAACAAAGCACCCGATATCCCAGCTATAGTTACAGAACTAAGAGAATAAATATTTTTTATTTCTTCAATCGCTAATAATGTAAAAGCCCCTGATAGAGTAGCTACTGTTTGATAAGCAGCATAATTATAATTTAAACCGCTATTAACTGTCGGTGCTGTTGTCATAATTACAATCCTTAAGACTTATTTTAAAAAAATTAGGGAGAAGAATAACTAATTTTGTATAATATTTCAGCAAAATTTATTAATTGAATAATGAAACAAAATAAAGCTGTAATATTATCTTGTCTTTTAGGGAATTTCTTTGAGCATTATGATAATGCCTTATATAGCCTTCTAATACCCTTTATATCGATTTATTTCTTTCCAACAACTGACCCTATATCCTCCTTAATTTTAGGGTATAGTATTATGCCTATTGGTCTATTAATAAGACCCTTAGGAGCATATTTCTTTGGGAAATTAGGAGATATTAAAGGAAAAGGGAAATCCCTTTCAATAACAATGCTTGGTATGGGTATAACAACTTTTTTTATGGGGCTTATACCAACGTATGAAAATGCTCATTGTTTTTCATATATATTATTAATTTTAGGAAAGGTTTTTCAAAATTTCTTTTCTTCTGGAAAAGCTGTTGGAGGAGCAATATTTTTACTTGAAGCTGTAGAAACACAAAAAAAAGGGTTTGTAAGTAGCATATA
>CAYUWE010000317.1:0-1597 GCA_964448255.1 uncultured bacterium
AACCAATTAAATTTACTATGGATAAGCTTGCGGGTGTAGATGATATAATGAATAAGGTGCTTCAAAAGTTCCGTATTCCAGGCATCGCTGTTGGAATAGTTGTTGATGGAAGGATTGTTCTAGAAAAGGGATATGGGCTGAGAGATCAGGCTAATCAACTTCCTGTTACTAAAAACACTCTCTTTAGCATTGCCTCTTGCACTAAGGCATTCACAACGTTTGTTTTAGGTCAATTGGTTGATGAAGGAATTATTGCATGGGATGATCCTGTAATTAAGCATATCCCTGAGTTTTGTTTGCAAGATATTCATGCAACACATCATTTAACTATTAGAGATTTAGCTACACATCGATCTGGACTTCCACCTCATGACTTAGTTTGGTATAAATCTAAACTTTCAAGGACTAAATTATTAGCTCGATTACAATACCTGGAACCTTCCTGTGATATTAGAGAAAAATTTCAATATAATAATTTGATGTATGCTGTTTTAGGATTATTAATTGAAAAAGTAACAGGACAAACATGGGAAGAAGTCATTCAAGCGCGTGTTTTTAATCCTCTTGGAATGAACCATTCTAATTTTTCTGTCAGTCAATCTCAAAAAAGTAATGATTTTTCTTTAGCTTACACTGAAAAAGATAATAAAACCCAAATAATTCTTCCTTTGAATCTTTCGAATATAGGCCCTGCTGGTTCTATTAATTCATCCATCCATGATATGACTAAATGGTTACAACTACAGCTTTCTGATGGGTCTTTAGAAGGAAAGTATTATATTAATAAAGAGATATTGAAAGAAATGCATGTTGTTCAAACACCTCTATCCTCTTCGTTTTGTCCTTCTTCTCCCGATGAATTATTTTATTTATTTGGTTATGGTTTGGGCTGGATGACAGGCTTCTACAAAGGTCGTTATACAATAACACATGGTGGAGGAACAGATGGATTTATTTCATCTATTTCTTTGTTTCCTAAAGAGAAAATAGGAATTGTTGTTTTGGCTAATTCTGATTATCCTTTTTTAGTAGCTCCTTATGCTTCCTATGGAATAGCTAATTATTTGATGTGTGGCGAAGAAGATAATTGGTTAGAGCGAGTCGAAGAAAATGAGAAAAAAATGAAAAAAGATTTAAATAAAAAGGTTGAAACTCAAATATCAAAAATTTCTATAGAGCGCCCTTTTGATGATTATGTTGGAGAATTTAAAAATCCGGGTTATGGATCAATACAGGTATCTTTGGATAAAAATAATCTAATAGCATATTACAATGATCTTTTCTGTGTTTTGCAATACAAACATAATAATTGTTTTACTGGAATGATGAAAATTTCACCAGATACTACTTTAGAGTTTATTTTTAATAATAATTCTTTTGATGAGATTTTTGAACTTCACGTTTCTTTAGAACCTTCTTTATCTCCAATAATCTTTAAAAGAAAACTATTAAAAGATGAAGGCTCTTCTATTAAATAGGAATTTAATATGTTATTTTTTGTTATAGGAGCTAGTGGATCAGGAAAGACGACAGTTATTCCTCTATTGAAGGATATATTGACTGATATATCTATTTTCGATTTTGATGAAATGGGTGT
>CAYUWE010000318.1:0-1589 GCA_964448255.1 uncultured bacterium
TATTTTTATTATTATAGGAGGATTTCTTTTACATTTTGATGTGGATGTACCTTATTTAATGGGATGGCTGGGCAAATTACCTGGTGATATGTATCTAAAGAAAAATGATATGATAGTACATGTTCCTATAACTTCATCAATGTTAGTGAGTTTTGTATTAAGTATTTGTTTATCTGCATTTAAGAAGAAAAAGTAAATTGTTGTTGTCTATTAGCTTCATAAATAGCAATAGCAACAGAATTAGATAAATTAAGACATCTTTTGTTGTTTGCCATTGGTATGGTTACAAATTTATCTTTCCATTTTTGAAAAAATAATTTCGGCAAGCCTTGTGTTTCTGATCCAAAAATTAATATTGAATCGTTTGTATATTTTATATCGCTGTATTTTTTTGTAGCTTTACTAGAAAAAAAATAAAAGGGTAAAGAAACAGAGGATAAATATAATTCTAGATCGTCAATTTGCTTGATATTTACATCATCAAAATAATCTAAGCCGGATCTTTTTAATTGCCTTGTTGAAAGGCTAAAACTAAATGGCCTAACCAATATTAATTCACAATTTGTAACAGCGCATGTTCTAATGATATTTCCCGTATTTTGAGGGATTTCAGGTTGGAATAGGACGATTTTCATTATCTAATAACTCTAGGAGTAGTTAAATCGCAGTGAAAGAATTTTTTATTAATCTCTAAAAGTTCAATTTCAAAAATTAGTAAAGCATTAGGGCATTCAATTTGTGTTGAATCATTACATAAGGATGGGTGGATATAAATTATTCTTTTTTCTTTTTCTTTCATTCCTAAAAGGCCTTCACTAAGCCCTTTTGTTATATTAGTTAAATCGATTATCTGAGGTTCGTCATCATTTAGAAAGTATGAACCATCTAAATATTTTCCTTTTAAAACTACAAATGCTGTGTCACTTTCACAAATTGAATTGTTATCACCTTCTTTGATAATTTTATATTGTAATTTGTTATTAAAAAGGCTTGTTACGTTGTGTTGTTTAGAATTATCTTCTAAAAACTTTTCTGCATGGATACGATTGTTGTTACTTTCTTGAAAATAAAGCTTATTTTCAATGTTTTGAAAATAGTTATTAGAAAATAAAAGTAGAGCTAATAAATAGTTTATGACCATGAAATAGGGTTGGGTTCAACTTTAATTTTTAGTTCGTCTAATTGTTTTTTATCTACCATAGATGGTGATTGCATCATTAAATCGCTAGCTTTTTGAGTTTTTGGAAAGGCTACAACATCTCTAATATTTTCTGTTCCTGCAAGTATCATAATAATTCTATCAAACCCTAATGCAAGTCCCAAATGTGGTGGCGTTCCATATTGCAAAGCTTCGATAAAATATCCAAATTTTGTTTTTAAATCCTCTTCTGTGAGTTGTAATATCTCAAAAATTTTCTTTTGCAATGAGCTATTATGAATACGTTGAGATCCTGATGCTAATTCATATCCATTTAATACTAAATCATATGCTAACGCTCTAACTTTTGTTGGGTCCTTATCTAATAGCTTTATCTCTTCAAAATAAGGTGAAGTAAAAGGATGATGTTCACTTTCTATTTTTCCAGTAG
>CAYUWE010000319.1:0-1587 GCA_964448255.1 uncultured bacterium
TGGGTCTGGCCATACACTTTTAAAAACTGAAATCCCGTAGTATTGCCGGAATACTAGATTTCTTTAAATAGCCTACTTTTGGCTTCAAATATTTTTTTGAAGTTAATTTTGGAGTGGCTATTACGTCATAATTACGGCATTAGCACAAACACTCCTTAATAAGTAATTGAAAATTAGTAGATAAGATTGTTTTGTCTTGAGGACTTATAATCTTGTAGGCTGTGAAAAAGGAGTAATGATGGGTTATATCAGAGAAAGAAAACTCAAGGATAAAAATGTGCGTTTTCAAGCAGAGATTAGATTAAAAGGACATAAAACATTAACTGCAACATTTGATCGAAAGACTGACGCAAAAAGGTGGATACAAAAAGTTGAATCAGATATTCGAGCAGGAAGACATCAACTATATTATGAAGCTAAACATCATACTTTAAAAGTAGCAATAGAAAGATATTTTAAGGAACAAAAGATATCAGTTGTTAAAAGAGGACATCTTCAATGGTGGAATAAAGAACTAGGGCATTTATTTCTACAAGATATCAGACCATCAATAATTGTTGAAAAGAAACAGAAGCTTTTAAACGATCCAAATAAAAAAGGTATAATCAGAAGCGGTAGTACTTGTAATAGATTTTTAGCTACTTTAAGTCATTTACTCAGTGTTTGTGAAAAACAGTGGGAATGGATATCAGAAAATCCAGTTAGAAAAATTTCAAGGGAAAAAGAACCTAAGGAAAGGATCAGATTTTTAAATTCAAAGGAAAGAAGATCTTTATTAGAAGCTTGTCAAAAAAGTGATAATGATTATCTATACGTTTTTGTTGTTTTATTATTAAGTACAGGCTGTCGTTATAATGAAGCGAGAAATTTGAAATGGGAAGACGTTGATCTTTTTAAAGGTCGAATAACTATCACTAAATCAAAAAATAGTGATATTAGATCTATTCCAATAAGAGGATTGATTCTAAATCTATTAAAAGAACTTTTTTCTAGAAATTCTTCAATTGGATTTGTATTTCCAAATAAAAATAAAAGTAAACCAATAGATCTTAGAAGATCTTATAGGACAGCTATAAAAAGAGCTGGATTGAAAGATTTTCGTGGACATGACATAAGACATAGCTATGCAACAGAAATGCTAGCTCAAGGCCTTTCTTTAGGAGAAATAGGACATCTATTAGGTCATCGATCAGTTGTTATGACTCGCAGATACGCACATCTTGTTGAATCTAGATCAATTGATGCTGTTTCTAAAATGTCGGATAAAATTTTTAAAGAGGAGAGCCATGGGTAAATCTTCTAAACAATCCAGAAAGAAGAATAAATCACTCCTTCCAAAAGCAATTGAAAGATATTATGATATCTTATTAGAGGGTATGTTAATGAAAGCTAATGAACCAGTTGATCCTCCCGAAAATTTACAAGATTTTATCTCTCGGGTTGATAAATTATTAGAAGAAAGTTTTCAACGTAATTTTGGATTGCAGCATTATTTGAAAGATAGAGCATATATTAAAACTCAACCGACAGTTGAAGATTTAATTAGAGTTGAATGTGATTTAGCAAAGCAAAGAATAAATGAAATAT
>CAYUWE010000320.1:0-1579 GCA_964448255.1 uncultured bacterium
GTTAAAATAAAGATTATACGGTTTGTCGTTGAATACAGCTACATAGGTATTGCGCTAGTATCAGTTTGTCGTTTTTTATCTTTTATAAGTTTATGTAAAAATGGAATGACAAAAAGCATTATCATACCTGCAACTATTGCTCCCCATCCAAGTATATTAAAGGTCTGTGTAAAATGAGGGTTTGTGATAAGTGGGTTTACCGCGTCTGTTTTTCCAAGAGCCATTTTTGAAAAGATATTTGCAATTGTTGCAGCAACTCCTGTTATCATCATCCATGTTCCCATAAGTAGACCTTGAGATTTGTGAGGGACTAATTGTCCTATCATAGCATAACCGATAGGAGATATTAAAAGCTCACCAAGGCTTTGTAGAATAAAACTTATAGCTATCCAATAAAAATGAACATATCCTTGTGGATTTGCAAAATGAATACCAACTGTTAGAAGAACAAATGCAATACCAATTAAAAATAGAGCTAAAGTAAATTGTATTGGTATAGATATGTTAATACCCCTGCGTCTTAGCATTCTATATAGATAAGCTGTAGAAGGTCCTCCGATAATAATAATGATGGTATTTATATTTTGTACCCATTGCGGAGGAATAATAAATCCACCGATCATACGATCTACGTTATGAGCAATAAATAGGGTTAAACCCATTGGTGCCATAGTATAAAGTGTAAAAAATACAAGTGCCATTAATCCTAAAATTAAGAACGCCCATATTTTTTTTGATGCTTTTTTTGTTGGTTGTTTTATCGCGATAAAACTTATTACAAATACCATGATTATCCCCGCAAAGATAATCACGTTGTTGCTTAAGTTAGAAAATTTAATAAGCCATTTTAAACTTATGATTATTGCGAGTATTAAAATAAATCCAAAACCTCTAAAGAGCCATCTTTTGGACGGGGTATTTTCAGCAAAATGAGTTTTTCTATCAAAAAGGTGTTTCCAGAAAAATAAAAGTATAATGATTGTAAGAAAATTTGAAGCTGATGCTAAAAGAAATAATTCTCTATAATTTCCAGAAATCTCAAAAAAGCCACTTATTAAAAAGCCAATAAAAAACCCGATGTTCATGCCACTATAGTTCCACAAGAAAGCTGTTTCTCTTCTTTTTTCATGGGGTTCAAAAAACTGTGTTAGCATACAGTTGATGCAAGTTACATTTAATCCAGATCCAGATAAGTAAAAAGCAAGGCCCCAATATAGTGAAGGAAGAGAGATAAAAGAAATAATACAACATCCAACAACTTGAAGAGCCATTCCTATTACAAACAAGCTTCTATGACTTAAAAGCCTTCCGCTTATAAATCCTCCAATCAAGTGAAGGGCATAATTAAAAGCGACAAAACTTGCTGTAATTGTTGTTGCCATAGTATCTGTTATAAACAGCCTTTTAGTCATATATAAGACTAAAGTAGAATATAGAACGCTAAAGCTTAATGTGGAAAATATTTGGACGAAGAAAAGTGCTTTTACTCCGCCATGACTTTTTAATGATTTCTCAGTGCTCATGAAAATAGGTATATATTATTTTTTTAATAATATTAAAGAAAATTCCTATTTTTTAG
>CAYUWE010000321.1:0-1567 GCA_964448255.1 uncultured bacterium
TACTTAATGATAGACCTATCAAAGTATTTAATCATGGTAAAATGTCAAGAGACTTTACATATATAGATGATATTGTAGATGGTATTATAAAAGTAATCAATAATCCATCTGCTTATAATATATACAATATAGGAAATAACTCTCCAGTTAATCTAATGGAGTTTATAGAAACGATAGAAAATGCTTTAAATAAACAAGCTCAAAAGAACTTTATGGATATTCAACCAGGAGATGTAGAATCAACATTTGCAGATGTAAGTGGATTAATAAATGATTTTGACTATAAACCAAATACACCATTAAAAGATGGTGTAGGTCAATTTGTGAAATGGTATAGAGAGTTTTATGGAAAAGAAAAAGGAGATAACTCATGAAAGGTATAATATTAGCTGGAGGATCAGGTACTCGCCTTTACCCAATCACGAAAGGTGTAAGCAAACAATTATTACCAATCTATGATAAGCCGATGATTTATTACCCACTTTCAGTTCTTATGCTTGCTGGAATTAAAGAAGTACTTATTATTTCAACTCCAAATGACTTACCAAGATTTGAAAAATTATTAGGAGATGGTAGTGATATAGGTATGAAGTTTGAATATATCGTTCAGCCTAATCCAGATGGTTTAGCACAAGCGTTTATTTTAGGAGAAAAGTTTATAGGAAATGATAATGTAGCTTTAGTACTTGGTGATAATATTTATTATGGTCAAGGTTTTACTCCGATGCTTAGAAATGCAGCTAATCAAAAAAATGGTGCTACGGTATTTGGATATCAAGTGAAAGATCCTGAAAGATTTGGAGTAGTAGAATTTGATAAAAATCAAAATGCAATTAGTATAGAAGAGAAACCAGAGAACCCAAAATCTAATTTTGCAGTAACAGGATTATATTTTTATGACAATGATGTAATAGAAATAGCAAAGAATGTAAAGCCTTCTCATAGAGGTGAATTAGAGATAACATCTATAAATGAAGAGTATTTGAATAGAGGTAATTTAAAAGTAGAACTTTTAGGTCGAGGTTTTGCATGGCTTGATACAGGTACTCATGATTCTCTTATGGAAGCAAGTACATTTGTGCAAACAATTGAAAAACGACAAGGATACAAAGTAGCATGTATTGAAGAGATAGCTTTTAGAAATAATTGGATTAATAAACAAGAATTAATAAAATTAGCTCAACCTCTTAAAAAAACCGGATATGGTCAATATCTTTTAGAAATAGCAGAAGAAGAATTATAATGTTAAATAATTCAAATAAAACTATACTACTAACAGGATGTGCAGGATTTATAGGATCTAACTTTGTGCCATACTTTATAGATAAATATCCTAACTACAATATAATTAATCTTGATTTACTGACTTATGCAGGTGATTTAGAAAATTTAAAAGAAGTAGAAGAGAATCCTAGATATAAATTTATTAAAGGTGATATTTGTAATAGAGATTTAGTTGAGTTTATATTCACTGAATATAATATTCAAGGTGTTATTCACTTTGCAGCTGAATCTCATGTAGATAACTCAATCAAAAATCCAGGAGTATTTGTAGAAACAAATGTAA
>CAYUWE010000322.1:0-1337 GCA_964448255.1 uncultured bacterium
TTTATAGCGTAGAAGAAATTATTAAAGGATATAATCTTTTAGTAAAAAATATTGATGTTGACGCTAATACAAACAGCAATGAAAGAGCGTACGGTGGTTTTGTTAGATCTGGCAAAGGAACTCTAGTTGAAAATTTATCTTTTGTTGTTTCCATAAACAATCTTTCATCAGGATATAGAGGAGTTAAATTTTCAAAAAGTACTCTTTCTCTTACTTCTTCTGGTGTTTTTTCATTTATTTTTTCTACTTTTAAAAGAGCAAAATATTTTTCTTTTTCTTTAGGAGAACGAATAGTTCCATAAAGTGTATCTCCCTTTTTTAAATCAAAACGTCTAATTTGTGCTGGTGATACGTATATATCTTCAGCTGACGGTAGGTAGTTATAATTAGGGGAGCGTAAAAATCCAAAGCCATCAGGCAGTATTTCTAATACACCTTCTCCATAAAGCACTTCGTTAGGCAATGTGGAAATTGTTTTTACAATTTCAAATACCATTTGAGATTTTGTTAAAGACCCTAAATTTTTTAGTCCAATTGAACGAGCATATTGATGTAATTCTTCAATATTCATTCGTTGTAATTCAGAGATCTTTGTAACTCTTTTTTTCTCTGATTTTTCTTCAGGTTTGTTTTCTTTTGTTACGTCTGTTTTTTGCAAAGTATTATTTTCTTGGTTCATGAAGAGGTTCTCCCTTAGGAAAGTTGTTTATAAATTTATTGAGAGATTATCTTTTTAGCAATTTTTTTTAAGTTGTTAGATAATTCATCAAATGAGGAATTGTTATATACAACAAAATCTGCTAAATCAATTTTTTTATCTTGCGGCAACTGTCTATTTTTTCTTTCTTCGAAATCTCCCAAATCTTTTTTTTGCCATCTTTTTTTACATAAAAATTCATCAGCGTATACTGCTATTACATAATCGTAATCTTTCTCATGTTCTGTTTCAAAAAGCAGAGGTATTTCCACAACAAATAATTTGTAACCTTCTTTTTTAGCTCTATTGGATAACTCTTCAATTTTTGAAAAAACATAAGGATGAATTATTCTTTCGAGATGGTTAAGTTTACTTATATTGTGAAAAACTATGTCTGCTATCTTTTTTTTATCAATATTATTGTTAATAACGATATCAGAACCGAGTAATTCTACGATTTTTTTACCTACAGGGCTATTTAAGGACAGTAGTTTTGCTGCGATTTCATCGCTATCTACTACAAAAGCTCCTAAATCCTTGAAAATCTGTAAGGCAGTAGATTTTCCTGCTGCCACACCACCTGTTATGGCTACTTTCTTCAAAGTTAACATTCCCCCCAATTTTTGCCAATAGCTATGTC
>CAYUWE010000322.1:1347-1565 GCA_964448255.1 uncultured bacterium
GGGGACCTTTAATTTTTCTATATTTTCCATTTTTTCTTTTACTATTGGGATAAATTTATCTAATTCACTATCAGGAACTTCAAATATAAGTTCATCGTGGATTTGTAGTATCATATACCCATTAAAATTATTTTTTGTAATTTCCTTATCTATCTCAATCATAGCGAGTTTGATAATATCAGCAGCTGTCCCTTGAAGAGGGGTATTTATCGCTAATC
>CAYUWE010000323.1:0-1561 GCA_964448255.1 uncultured bacterium
GGAAAAACATCTTAATTTCAGTAAAAAAATAATTACTAAGATATGCTTGATAAATCAAGAGAAATTATAAATACTAGGATGGTAGGAGAAAATCAACAAAGATATACTTCTGAACAACCTGATATAAAATTACTAGAAATTAATACAGATTTACAAAAAATAGAAACTGAATATAAAGAATTAAAAGATAATGCATTAAGGCAATTAGATAACCTAGATGCTTATGCTAAAGCATTAATTGAAGGCGGTAAAATCGGTTATGAATCTTACCCCCTTGAAGAGAGAGATGAAAACTTTTTACCTGACATAGAAAGAGGTGTAGAATTAGAAAAAACTCTTATTCAAGAATCATTGCAAAGATTAATGGAAAGTGCCGATTCAGCTATTCATGATGCTATGCTATTATATATAGCGATGAAAGCCTTCGATGAAATAGGTACAGCTATCCCACCAAGTCTTTTAAAAAGAATATCAAAAGAGTAATTATTTTTTTCTGTTGAAAAATTGGTGCTATAATTAAACTTTTAGCCCAAAAATATTCAATAATATTATGGTATCAAGAGCAGAATTACATCACCAAGCAGCTGCTGTGGTTCAACACCAACAAGTTGCTCAAACAACACAATCTTATTATGAACCATCAGCACTCCCAGAATTAATACTAAAAGAAGGCAATTGGAGTAACGAGGAAGATAAATTTTTATTAACAAAAATACAAGAAAACGTACTTCTTCCAGTAGATTGGAATGGATTAACTCAATATTTCCAAGTGAAAACAAGTGAAGATTGTCAACAAAGACACTTGTTTTATTTTGAATGCCAATTAAAACCAGAAACAGAAGAAAACCCAAAAGAGCAATTTTCCCTATTGCATCAAATATTTCAAGGTAATTTTGATGAACTAAGTACATTTTTAAATATAAGTAAAGATTACGCTGAAAAAATATATATATATTGTAGGAAAGATCTTACAAGATTAATACCTGAACACTTTATACTTTTTCCACAACCTGCTAGTGCAACTTTAATTCCTAATTGGACACGACAAGAAGATCTTCAATTAATTGAATTTATTAAAAAAAGTCAAATATATTATCCATTCTCTTGGCGAAACCTAACTGAAGCTTTTCCAGGAAAATCTCCCTTAGATTTACAAAAGCGAGTTTTATTTTATTTGTTTCATTATTTCCAAGAAGAATCATTAGATGAAAGAATGAAAGAACAGCTAGTAGTATTTTATCACTTATGCCAAGGAAATTTAGATCAGTTAAAAGGATTGTTAGGTTTGAATGACAGGCAATTTGCACGAGCCGTGCGAACGCTTGAGGGTATTATACATGATCCAAATTATTCCTATGAGGATATAAAACATAAACGCGAAATAATTATCGACAATCTATTAGTACATTTTAATAAAAAAGATACCAACGAAGTATATAGCACCGCCTCCACAGTTTCTGCGGTATCACAAAGTCATTTTTCTCCTACTGCTGCTGCTCTATCTGCTTGTTGTGCTAGCATATCTTTTCCTTTAGTTGTTACAGACACCCTAAAACAGCAA
>CAYUWE010000324.1:0-1558 GCA_964448255.1 uncultured bacterium
TAGTTCAAATTCTTCTTTTAGTGTATCATAGGGTATTTCGGTATCTTCTAGGGAAACCCCACCTTGACAAGGACAACCTAAATAGTTGCAACATTGGTACAATCTAGCTCCATGCTCTAAAAGTTGTTCTTCAGGTATTTCTACTTCTAGTTCTAGAAATACTTTCATGAATACACCTCATTTTCTATTTGTTCAGCTTGATAGTCAAATTCATCTAAAAAATCGGCTTCTAAGACCTCAAATCTATCATGCGTATAAAAATCCAGTTCTTCCATTGTTTATCCTTTTTTGGGTTTACGTTTCTACAGAATCCCCACCTATAATGGAGATTCAAAGAAAATTAAATCCTAGTTAAAAATTTCAAAATTCGCCTAGCTTCCAGAGTCTAGGCAAGTATAGACTACTCTATAAAGACCTCAAAACAAGGTCTTAAAGGGTATTCTAGATATTTACAGTGCGTATAGGGTCAAACTTTAGGTTACCGAGCTTATCCCTTGAAATAGCTTGTTTTTTGATTAAATATCTATCTAGGAGAAGCTTTTTTTCTCTTGTGTACTCAATCAATCCCCATACAGTCTTAAAGGCTTCAGGAAGTGTAAATCCTTGTTTCTTGTCGTGCATGGTATATAGAATCATTTCTTGTTTTGGTTGTATTTTACAGATATTCATGATATTTTTCTTTGTTGTTTTATTGTTTGATAAGAAAGAAATCTTTAGAGTAAGGAGAGGCTACCAAGGTAAGGCCATTTTTGCTTAAGTCCTCAATTTCATAGAATTCTCCAGTTAATAGTCCTTCTTCTATAATCTCTTTTTTTTCGGCGTCTAGCTCATAGAAAGGAGTGTTTTTTAGCTTTATTCTATTCATCTTTATAATCCTAAATCCTTCCAAGTATATTTCTTGTATTTGTAGTCCGTAATTTTCAAAAGATTTAAAGCCTTTAGAAAGTGTTTAAACCTTCCGTTTTTGTTTGATTCATCAAAATAAATGATTAGTTCATCTATGCCATATATATGACCGCTTGAGTAGGTTTTTAGTTCATTATGACATATAAAGTCTTTAGGGGTGAATATCTTGCTTAGGTCTCCAGTAGAAGGAGTATAGGCATGCTTTTTTAGCTCTTGGATCAATTCTTTAAAAGAAAGCTCCAATTTATGACTAATCGAGCCAACTATTTTAAAATTCTTATCTCGTTGATTTAGATATCTTATAATTTTTATCATTTTTCTAACTCCTTTGGCTGGAACTTTTCCAAAAATGGGATATATTCATCAATAGCAAGATTGATTAAATTAACAAAACGGCAAATTTCAGTGTCACTTAATTTAAGTACATTGACAGCGGATAAATAAGCCATTACAAAAGCCCTAAGTTGCGGGTTGTCTTGGGTAAACTCCAATTCTCCAAACATGCCACAACAATAATTTAGAGAGGATAAAACGCCTTCATTGTCAAACTTGACAAAAATAGTACGATCAAAGTTTGGGCAAAATTCAAAAAAATCTTTTGGTGGTTCTTGGTTGTTTTCCATTTTATTTCTCCTTACTTGCTTAAAAGCTC
>CAYUWE010000325.1:0-1555 GCA_964448255.1 uncultured bacterium
CAGAATAGGAAAAATATAACTACACTTCCCCATAGTTCTGATGTGACAAAGAAAAGAGTTTGCGGCCAATGCCTATAAACAGCTATCCAATGTTGATATTTTTCTCCGAAGGTATTTACTAACCAATCAGCGCTTTTATGTGGGCAAAATATATCTTTATATGGGTATAAAACAAACCCATAAAACGCAATAATCACTACAAAAGAAACCATTATAATATTAAATAAATTTGCTCTTTTAAAATGATTACTTAACTTTGCAAAGAGTAGGGATACTAAAATGGAAACGGGGAGGACTATCCAACCTTTTAGCACAGGAATTACCTCAGCCCCTGACGCTTTTTCTGTTACAACTACAGTATCTTTTAGTGATGTGAGTATGCCGAAGTTAAATGCTATTAAAAATTTTATTAGAAATAGAGGTATTAATTTTTTTAGCTCAAAAATATGTACAGGCCATATTCTTGATCGCCATTTCCCAAATGCAGGCTGGTTAATTTCCATATGATTCTTTTTCTAATTATATAAAACAGATGAGTTAATGTCTTGTAATATTAATTTTCTTGTAAAACATTTTTTTCTTTTTCAGATTTTGTAATTATTACACAAGAAGTACAAAAAATAAATACATTACCAGAAGTTCTAAACATATCAATAACTCTATCTATTGCTAAGAAAAACCCTATAAATCCAGCTGTAGAAATATTTATTCCTTTTAAAATAATAATTATAGCAATTATTGCACCAGAAGGTATACCTGCGATACCCATAGTTGAAAGTAGGGTTAAAAATATTAATATAAGCTGCATAGGAAGGGTAATTGGAATATTATTTAGTAATAATATGAAATACGAAGCTAAGTAGCAATATAGTGCTGATGCAGCCATATTTAATGAACAGCCAAGCGGTAAAACTAGATTGCTTATCTTTTTAGGAACTAACAATTTTTTTTCTACACAATCTAATGCAATAGTTAAACTTGCTGAAGAAGAGCTAGTAGCAAATGCTGTTACTAAAGCTGGGAAAAGAGATTTTATATGGTTAATTATTTTTATATTTTTATCGAAGCATTTAAGAAGTAGCGGGATTATAAAAAACGAATAAAATAAAATTGCAAATATTGAGATAGATAAAAATATCAAAAGTGGTTTTATTGCATCTAGGCCGATATTGGAGATGTTTTTAGCGATTAAACAGAATATTCCAACAGGTAAAAACCACATTATTAGGTGAGTCGTTTTTATCATCACCTGAAATATGGCAGAGAAAAAGTTATTTAATGTAGCTGATAGGTCTTTATTTATTAATGTAATAGCGTATCCAAAGACTATTGAGAAAAATATTATTCCAAGCATTTGTCCATTTGCTAGAGCTTGAAAAATATTTGTAGGTATAAGTTTAGAAAAAATATCTACAATTGAGAAATTTATACTGTTTGCATTGCTACTAGGGGTTAGAAATTGCGCTGAAAATAAAAGGGGCTTATTAAAAATTTTTGTTACTATAAATCCAAAGATAATTGCTAGAAGATTGATAGAGATAAATAAGATAAATAC
>CAYUWE010000326.1:0-1552 GCA_964448255.1 uncultured bacterium
ATTATCAAAGCTATGTACTTTTTGTGATGAAAAAGAATGTTTTTCTCATAGAAGAGATAAAACATCAGGAAGGCATGCAACAGTGGTTTCACTAATAGGATAATATATGGAGATATTAGACCTTGAGTTAGAAGGTTTAAAATTAATTAAGCCAAAGATTATTCCCGATGAAAGAGGCTATTTTTTAGAAAGTTATAGAAAAGATAAGCTAACAGAAAATGGGATAGATATAGATTTTATTCAGGATAATCATTCTTTTTCTTCAAAAAATACAATAAGAGGAATGCATTTTCAAAAAAATCCAGGGCAAGACAAATTAATTTCTGTAATTTCAGGGAAGATATTTGAT
This sequence comes from uncultured bacterium, assembly GCA_964448255.1. GTDB lineage: Bacteria > Chlamydiota > Chlamydiia > Chlamydiales > SM23-39 > CAYUWE01. The sequence goes on from CAYUWE010000326.1 coordinate 350, forward strand.
GTAGCGGTCGATATTAGAAAAGATTCTAAAACTTTTGGTAAATGGATAGGTGTATATCTTGATGATGTTAGTTGCTATCAACTACTTATTCCTAAGGGTTTTGCCCATGGATTTTGTGTAGTTAGTGAAACCGTCCACGTATTATATAAAGTTAGTAATATATACATTCCTGAGAAAGAAAAAGGATTTTATTGGAATGATTCTACAATAGGGATAAAATGGCCAGTTAGTAAACCAATATTATCAAAAAGAGATCTTAATGCTCCTACATTTCGTGAAATGTTATTAGATGAGGTTGTTACATGAGACTTTGGGTAGTTGCCATGACTGGCATGTTAGGTTCTGCTATCTATGATTTTATGAAAAGTAAAAAAATAGATGTCATTGGAACGACAAAAGAAGAAGTAGATATTACGTCAGAAAATGCAGTATTAGAATTTGTAAAAGATAAGAATATTACTCATATCGTTAATTGTGCTGCTTATACAAAAGTTGATAAGGCTGAAGAAGAAAAAGAACTAGCTTACTTGGTAAATGCCAAAGGAATAGCAAATTTAGGAAAGGTTGCAAAAGAAATTTCAGCAAAAGTGATACATTTTTCTACAGACTATGTATTTGATGGTAAAAAAAATGATCCATATGTTGAAGAAGATAATTGTATTCCTTGTAATGTTTACGGAGAAACTAAATGGCAAGGGGAATGTCTATTAAGAGAAACTAATGCGGATGTATGTATTATTCGTACTTCTTGGCTTTTTGGTCTAAACGGAAATAATTTTGTTTCCAATATGCTTAATTTGATGAGGGAAAAAGAGGAAATAAGTGTTGTAGATGATCAATTTGGCAGGCCAACATTTTGCATAGATTTAGCTAGAGCTGTTTTTTCATTGTTATCGTTTAATGGGACATTTCATTTTGCTAATTCAAATTCAGTTAGTTGGTTTTCTTTTACACAAGGCATTTTTAATAAGGCAAAAGAATTAGGATTTACTCTCCAGTGCAAAAAGATTATTCCAATAAAGGCATTTCAATATCATGTATTAGCAAAACGTCCAACAAATTCCATTTTAAATACGAATAAGTATGAAAGCGTAATAAAAGAAAAGCCTAGATCATGGGAAGAGTCATTATCTGAGTATATGAAGGAGTATTTTAAATCGTTATGGCAATAAGAAAATTATCAAATATCCTAGTAACAGGAGG
>CAYUWE010000327.1:0-1552 GCA_964448255.1 uncultured bacterium
CTAAATAATTCATACTTCCATCATCTATTTTTTTAATGTTTGCATCTAATAGTTCATAATCTTTTTTAGTTACTCTATTAAGGTCAATTTCAATTTCGACTAAATCTCCAGCATTTTTAGTGTTTGCTTTCATATTATTTTTATAGAGGACTTATCTAAGTCTAATGAACCCCAATCTATTGACTTTGTAAGTTGTTCTTGTATTACGTCAATTTCTTTTTCAGTAAGATTTTTATCTATTAAACCTAATTTTTGTAATAAACTAACAACTCCTTCAGTCGCTAATGTCATAGCACCAGTCTTATCTAATGTAATCATTCCTACCACTGCACCTGCAATAATATATCTTTCTAGTAACGAAGGATAAAAAGTGTTTTTAAAAAATTTAGAATTTTTACCCCACCCATATTGATATTTTCTAAAATCTGCCCAATCTTTTAAATATTTTCCATCTTTACCAAAAGCATTATCTAAAATATCTTTTGATTTAAACCCAACATTGTCTTTAGTTATAGTTCCTAATTCATCGACACTTTTTCGTATTTTTTCTGCGTTTCCTGGTTCTGATATTTTTTTAAGAAATTTTTCTTCGTCAGGACTTAGTTTTTTACTGTTTTTACTTATGTATTCAGCAATTTCTTCTGAAGACTTACCTGATTTTTTCATTTTTTGTGCAGTCTCAAAAATACTATATACTTTTTTCACACCTTTTGATGAAATTCTTCTAGCTAAAGGTCCTATTCCTGGTAGTGCTGCGAAAATAATAGATAAGAAACCTGATGTGTTATCATCTTCTGCAAAATACATTGCTGCATTAACACCTTCTAATGCCATTGAAATAGCAACATTTAATCCAGGTATTGGTATAAATAATGCACCAATTGCTAATACGTCAATTATTTCGTGTCTCCAATCATAAATAAATTCCCCAACGTCCGCCAGTGCGTCATCTAAATGATTAGTAGAGTTCATCATCATTTGGAAATAATTAAATCCTTCTGGATCATCTTCTTTTGTTAATTTATTGGGTCCTACAAACTTATGACACGCCATACAACTAGGCATTGTTTTAGGGTTAAAAAGTTTCATAGACTTTTCTGGTTTTTTAGGTCCAAGAAAATATTCTAAAAGTTCATCGTCAGTCAAAGGTTTAGTACAAGGTTTACACACTTTTGCTTCTTTTTCTGTTACATTTAACTTTTTAAGTACACTTTCGTAAGGCCATTCCCCCATATTTCTTAATGCGTTAGGTGTTATTTTTGTTTTCTCAGATTCTTTCTTCTCAATTAAATCAGAAATCACCTGAGCCATTTTAGGTCCAAATCCAAATTTATCACCAACAGGATATCCCATAACTTTTAATTCGTTATAAAGTTCTTTAAGTGTTTTAACCCAACCTAATGATGCACCACCATAATATTTTGCAAATGCTTCTGCAGATTCATCACCAAAATCCCAATCAACATTACCTTTATAGTAACCTAAGTCTTTTAAAAATTGTTGTATTTCTCCCGCGTTGTCTTTAGGTGTGGTTTGTTCGTTTAAAAAACAA
>CAYUWE010000328.1:0-1552 GCA_964448255.1 uncultured bacterium
CTTCTATTACATTTTGATGAATATCAATAAAATTATCAACAAAAACTTTAAAGTTCCCTTCTCAGTTTTCTTTTGCGCTTGCAATTTCTTTTTTTATCTCAGTTGGTTTCTTTTTTCCATAAATAGAAGCAACTATTCAACCAGCTATATATCATGCTGCTAATAAAAATAAGTTCTTTTTAGACATAGTATTATAATTAAAAATTAACTAAAAAAGGTTTTAATAAATTGTCCAAGAGTTTTTAACATAAAATAAATATATATGTTTTGAACCAACCTTTTTTATGATATACTTAAAGTATAATAAATATTTAGATATTTGCAATAATTAAATACTAACTTAAAAAAGAAAATGTCGTATAGTAATTTCTCTGATTGATATAAAAAAGCAATAATTAATGTTGAAAACAAAGCAAAAGATATTTGATTATAAGAATTAATGGTTGAAGATGTTTTTATTGAAATAATAAAAAATTCAACTTGATGAATAAAAGAAATCTTTAATTTATACTGAATTAATGAAAAATTAACTCTAGAAATAATAAATAAATGAATTTTTAATGAAACTTATAAAAAAAGAGTTTGAGTTTATAGTTGAATGAATACAAGACTAAAAAATACTATTTTATGAAGTGTAAAAATAGCTGCTAGTTTTTCAAAACCAAAAGCTTCTATTGAAGATTTTTTGTTATCTATGTTAAAAAATGATGCATGGATTTTAAGTTTTCTTGATTATATAGGAATTACACCAAGTGATATAGAAAAAAACCTTGTAGAACTTAATAATATGTGAACCATTGATGGTATTTCAGAATGAGATGAGACAAGTTGAGTAATAGATTGAGCTAATAGTATAAATAAATTATTATGAGCACTAACTCAAAATTTGTTTTGAGGTCTTGGTATTGAGGATGGGGCAACTCCTTTTGACTGAAACAAAAAACAAAATAACAAAAAAAATGACTCTACTACACCAGCTCTAGATTTTTTCTCTACAAACTTATCTAAAGAAGCTGAAGAAGGTAAAATTGAAAATATTATTTGAAGAAAAACTGAAATAGAAAGACTAATTGCAATATTAAATAGAAAAACTAAAAATAACCCTGTTTTAGTATGAGAACCTTGAGTTGGTAAAACTGCTATTGCTGAATGACTTGCTCTTGCTATAAAACAATGAAATGTACCTTTTTCTATGAAAGATAAAAAAGTATTATCCCTTGATATGTCATCTATGGTTGCATGAACAAAATATAGATGAGAATTTGAGTTAAGAATTAAACAAGTTATAGAAGAAGCATCTAAAATAGAAAACGAAATAATTTTATTTATTGATGAAATTCATACTATTATTTGAGCATGATGAGCTGAAGGAACACTTGATGCTTCAAATATATTAAAACCTGCCATGGGTAGATGAAAAATTAGAGTAATTTGAGCAACTACTGGAAATGAATACCGAAAATATATAGAAAAAGATTCAGCACTTGAAAGAAGATTTCAAAAAACAACAGTACAAGAACCTTCAAAAAGTGATACTACAAAAATAATTAAC
>CAYUWE010000329.1:0-1547 GCA_964448255.1 uncultured bacterium
GTAAATAAAAAACCATTTTTATTGATGTTAGACCATATAAATGACCCTCAAAATTTTGGATCTATTTTACGATCTTGTGAATGTTTTGGTGTCGGAGGTGTTATTTTTTCAAAACATCGCTCTAGTCCTATTACTCCTGTAGTAACAAAAGTAAGTTGTGGAGCAACAGAATTGCTACCATTAGTATGTGTATCTAATCTAGCAACAACATTAAAGATGTTACAAGAAGAGGACTATTCTATTGTTGTTGCGGATTCAAATGACAAAAGCCTATCATTATATGATTTTACATATCCTAAAAAAACGGTGTTGGTGTTAGGGTCGGAAGGCAAGGGAGTACAACAGTTAATAAAAAAAATATCAGATTTTAGTGTGTTTATTCCTATGCATGGGAAAATAGAGTCTTTAAACGTAACACAAGCCGCTACAGTATTCTTATCACACTGGAGAGGATTATAGCTTAAACGTCTCTGGCCATGTTAATTCAAAAGAACTTGTCCCTTGTGTTGAGAGCCATGCATCTACCATTTTTTCAATATCTTTTGCTTTTACAACTATCATCTCTAAATCTGCAAGGGTATCTGTAGCTTCAGCCTGTGAGAGTAAATCGGCTACTTGATTATATAGCACATCTCCTGGGTCTAACATGCCATTATCTGTGCAGTCATTAATCGCTGTTTGTATTTCTAAAATGTTATCGATAACATCTTCTTTAATAGACAAAAATTTTTCTAAGTCTGGATCTTTCATAAAAATTACCTTTTCCTTATTGAATTTACAATATAACGAAATAAATAATTTGGAAAACGATTAAATGAAAATGGAGCAGGTTGATTATCTGCTACTATACGGTATATTAGATTGGAAAAATTATTCCAGCTGAAATTTATTGCTGAACCTATCCTCATAATATGTTGATAATGTTTTCTTACTTCCTTGTGAACATTTTTATTAAATTTTCCATATGGATAAGCAAAAGTAGTGATAGGAGAGGATAATTTCTCTTCTAATATCTTTTTGGAATGGGTAATTTCTTTTAAAATGTCTTTTGTTTCGATCAGATTTTCATGGGAATGTGAGTGGGATGCTATTTTTACAAGATTGCTTTTTTGCATCTCGATAATTTCTTGCCATATGCAATATGAATTATCATTTAGTCTTTCATGAGATAAACGATTATCTTTGTCTTTAATATATTTTGTAGGTACTGCTAGAACGCAAGGTATTTTATATTTCTTTAATAAGGGAAAAACAAAATGGTAAAAATCGTAATATGCATCATCAAAAGTAATACAGATATTAATTTTTCCTTTTTTAATTTTATCCCCAGGGGTAACTACTAAGAAGTTTTTTGAAATATATTTAAAATGCTTTTCTATTAGCTTTATAGAATTTTTTACATCTTTTTTATCGCTTACTCTGTGGTATAATAGTGTTAGTAGCATTATTCTTTGTTAATTTCTGATAGTTTTAAATATTTATAGAATGCTGTATTAGCATTATATAGAGAAATGATAAATCCTTCTTTCCCGCCTAAATCTGCAAGG
>CAYUWE010000330.1:0-1528 GCA_964448255.1 uncultured bacterium
CTAGAATATACAGCATCTAATATCCCAACTTGTTTGTTTTTAACTGCATATGTAAATATTGCATAAATATTATCCTCAGCCCAACTGTCATCAATATTTTCCATATCAACTAATATGATTTTTACAACTTTTCTAAAATTCGCTTGAGTAGCATCTTCAAGAACAGGTATACAAGAAACTTTTGTATGATGCCTGCTTAATAATATATCAACTATTATTTCTTCTTTAAATTCTGTAAAGGCATATTCAATTGCTATATTAATATCTCTTCTAGAAATATTATCATCTGCCTCTAAAAATTGCTTTAAAATGCCATTATTATACGCTCTAACTAATTTGGATTGTTCTCTTTGTTGTTTTTGTAAATTTATAGCATTATCAAAAATCACATTTAATTTATTTCCTTTATCAGATAAAACCTGTTTCCCATCTTCTCTATCGCGGCTTTTTACTTCCTTTTGTTCTGCAATAACTTTAGCAACTGCTGCCGTTAATAATGTCATATTATTTCCTGTCATGTTAATTTATTAAGCGCTTAATTATTATATCATTTTATTATATTAAACGCTCAAAATTATTTTAATAATTAGCGAATTGCAAATAAGTATTTAATTATTAGGATATTAACTAACATTGGATTTAAGAAGCTAGCTTAACCACTTGATTATAAAGAGCTAACGCCTTTGTCTTAATACTTCATATAATATTATGGTGGTAGCTGTAGCTACATTTAATGAATCTGCTACCCCAAGCATGGGTATTTTAACCTTTTTAGTGGCTTTATCTAACCATATCTTAGAAAGCCCATATTGCTCAGACCCTACTATAATAGATATAGGGCAATTGTAGTCTATTTTAGTATAGTTTTTATCACCTGAAGGTGTTGTTGATACAATCTCTATACCTTCCTCTAATAACAACTTTAATACCTCATCAGTTGAAAGGGTAAAAACACTTTGGGTAAATAGAGTACCAATACTCGCTCTAACAACATTAGGGTTGTATATATCTGTTTTTTGATCTGTAACAATAATAGCGTCTACTTTAACACCATCACAAGAACGCAAAATACTTCCTAAGTTCCCAGGTTTTTCAATACCTTCAACTACAACTAAAAATGGATTTTTTTTACTTTTAATAATCTTTTTTAAATCATTTATAGATTTTGAATTATTTTGTTTCGCAACCGCTAATAATCCATCTGGTCTATCTCTATAAGAAATGCGGGAAAAAACACTCTTTGAACACTTGAAAATTTCTACATTCATTTTCTCAATTTTTGAAATTAATTTTTTTTCATTATCTTTTAAGAAAAATTCAGGGCAAATATATAATTGCTCTAGTGGATACTCTCCTAATAAACTTCTAGATACTTCTCTATATCCTTCAATTAAAAATAATTTCGTTTTTTTTCTTTCTTTTGAATCTCTTAAACGAATTATCTGTTTAATTTTAGGATTTTGATTACTTGTTATTTCTTTCAAAAAATGCACAGCTTCCACACGGTAAATTATATGAATGTTTAGAT
>CAYUWE010000331.1:0-1504 GCA_964448255.1 uncultured bacterium
AATTTTCTCACCTATAAAACTTTCAAGCTCTTTAATCTGTTCTTCAGTAATCATAGATTACTCCTTTATAAATTAATATTTACTCAACAACTTCAAAACTCACCTCAATCATTTTCTCTGCCTTACCACGAGGCCGTGAAATATCTTGTGGAATGTAGATCACAAATCCATCTTTGGATTCGTAGCGATCTCCACCAGACTTACGAGCAGCACGTTTAAGGTATACGATTGTTTTGGTCATGGTTTAACTACCTTTCTAATGTTTAATAAACTTCTTGCTTTCTGAAGTTTAATCTGTTTGTTAGACTTGATTCCTGCAAGTCCAGCTTTCCACCCAAGATACCAGTCAGACCTGAAGCGTTTAGGTATAGACTTAATGAACTGTTTACATATATATCTTAGAGTTGATCCTAATTTAAATTCTCTACAGTCTAATCCAGCTGATCTTCCAGCTGATAGATATGATTGTTCCCTTTGTTTAGTTTTGCTCACCTTTTTTCCTCCTAAATCTTAATATTAAGAGCACTTGCTATCTCAGCAATTTGCTCAGTTGTATAGCCAATACTTGTCACTTTATTATTGACAGAGATCTTAGCTTTCTTTATTTCAGCTTCTTTCTTCAACCTCCCGTCGATTTCAGCAAGTTGTCGGTCGATAGAAGTATATTCTGCTTTAAGATCATCACTGAGATTGTATAGTGAGAATAACTTATATTCGACGATCTTTGCCGTTTGATTAGTTTCTTCGTACTTAGTTAGAATAGTTTGTCTTTTCCTTCTTAAATACCATTGAGGTGTAGGAAGGCATAAATTAGGATTGTATTTAAGTTTCATCACACTCCTATAATGTTAGATGATAATGACACCATTTGTAGCCTAAGATTACACCAAAGACTACAGCCATGAAGATGTAAGATGCGAGTTTTAACTTGCTTCTCTTCATCTTACGCTCCTTGTCAAATAAGATGTTAATGTTAGATCTCATCAATTCCATCTCATGAACCAGCTCAACATCATCTGTTGGTAGAAGTCTGGTTTCTTTGGCACGTTAAACTTTGAAATACATAGAGGAAACGGTACAGTTTTTTCCAAGTGTCTTGGTTTCCTCACGATAGGCCGATGGTTTTTAGTGTAGTTGGTTTTAGTCATTTAAATAACCTCCTTTTAAAATTGTTTTCCAATTTCTTCTTATATTAATCCAGTAAGTATCTCCTTGAGGAGTCTTAGACCATTCAAATGGATCGTCTAGAAAGTCTACTGGCCTCATAGACATAAAATATTTATCAGGTTTTTCAGGGTTGTCATAATTCTTAAGGGATAAATTATCTAAACTATCCTCTTTCCAAGTACCTTTACTAAGCCATGTAAGAAATCTCCTACCAATATTCAGATGTTATCTCTGGCCATTTAGCTTCATTACTTTCATCTGTAACAAAGTCTTTATATACTTTATTATGGAAGTCTTTAAAACCACTAATAGGATTATCCCTTGCATCATGGATAGC
>CAYUWE010000332.1:0-1501 GCA_964448255.1 uncultured bacterium
CCTATAGATACTTCTTTAGCAGTATTTTTAACGCTACTTGCAAAAGAACTAGCTAGCTCTCTTAGATTAAATCTTGTTAATGAATTTGCTTGTACCATAAAAAATCCTATCTTTGATTAATTAAAAACCATGTGCCCATTATTGCTTCTAAAATAGGCATTTGGTTTATGATAATTGTTTTTGGAGAAATATTTGCTTGTATTGCTTGAAGGTATTCATGAATTAACGATGAAAGATATAGGCTTTTTTCATCATCTTCTAAAACATCTCTCCAAAATGTACTAAAAGCAGCAGGGTTAAGTAGTTTTAAAAATTCTATTCTTCTTGCTTTTTCTCTTAGGTGTGTTTGATGAGTTGTATGGATTTGAGAAAATGCCAAAAGATCTACATTATCTTCAGGTATTTCTTTTTCTAATTCATTTAATGAATTTGCTATTAAAAAGTTAAATGTATCTTTTTCTTTAACATTTCTTTCGATATTTGCAAGTAAAGCTTGATAATCATCATCAAAAAGAGTTAACAATCTAGCTGTTTGTTCTTGTGTAAAATTACCACCAAATGGATTTTTCATTTCATTGGTACTAATAGTATGGAAAGCAAGATATCTTGCATCAGCGATTTGCTCTGCGTCTTGATTTACATCAAATACCAAATTTGGAGGTATTTTAATGATTTCATTTCCTGATAGAGGGCATTCTAGATTAGGGTTGTATGATGGAAATGCAGCTTCTGGGGCGTGGATAGCAGCTTTAGGTGCGTTTTCAAGAGTTGTTTGTATCATTTCTTCAAAAGCTTGATTGAAGCTATAGATTGTTTCTTGAGGGATAAATTGAAAGAGCATAGATAATCTAAAAGAAACTTTTTCTTCTTCTGTTACGGAATGTCTAACAAAGCTTTTTTGTATATTAAAATATGCAGAATCCCAAACAGATAATAAATTATCAGAATTCAATCCAAACTGTTGACATAAAGCTCTTAATTCATCTTGTGTTAATTCTTCAGTTGTTCCTGGAATATATGGGCTATCTGTAAACATTAATGAGATTAATAAGTGCCTAGAATCAAATCTTCCTCCTTCAAACTCACCTCGAGGTGGAAGTATTGTAACGTAATCAGTGTTAACTGAACTTGAAGAAAGAGGGAAATTTTGAGGTTCTTTAGGCTTATCAATTGCTTTTTTAGGACGGTGGCGCAAGTTTTGCATAAATATCCCAGCAACTGCTCCAAAAAACGCTCCTATGTTACCAAAAATTGAATATCCTGCTACTGCTAGAGTTGTAGGTATTGCTACATGTCTATTAGTAACAACTCTTGTAGTCAAATCGTAGCTAATATCACAAAGTTTAAGAGGATATTTTGCAATTCTTAATAAACCTCTAGCTCCAGGGACTGTTAAAGCAAGTTTATCTGCAACGGCGTTAGAGCTTCTTTTAATAAAGTTAATTTTTCTAAGAGCTCCTAATCCTAAAGTAGTTGCACTAGCTGCAACTATTGGTAAAAA